>JAGOOR010000040.1:3793-5940 GCA_017992415.1 Candidatus Altimarinota bacterium | reverse complement strand
TCGTCCATAAAATAGTTTTCTAAAAGAGTGTAAATACAACCATCCACGCAGTCATCCCGAGAAGGAGCAATCCTGTTAAGAGTCTCATGTAAGGTTTGAATTTTTTTACCCACTTCTCGATTGTTTCACTCTTAGTACCGCGGTAGAAGAGCGTGAGGATAATAATAAGGGGAGCGATGAAGAGGATATTGTAGAGTACGAGCATGGTCATATTGGACATGGTAAATCCTGAACTTGACATAAGAGCTAAAACGGCGAGGTAGACAGCTCCAGTACAAGGAAGCTCCACGAGAGCTACAAAAGCCCCAAGTCCGAAAGTAGTGAAGAGATTATTTGCTATGTTTTTTGAGATTTTTTTGATTTTTGCAGAGTACTTCGGTGAAATCTCTACAAGAGAGCCTTCTTTGCTAGGATGAAAAAATTCTTTTATTTCCAGTAGTCCAAATATCCCGATAATAGCAGCTATGGCCATATATGCATTTGTGGAAAAATTCCGCATAGACTGAATAACCGGCAACAAGAGGACTCCAGCTAGGAGATAGGTGAGAAAAACTGCTAAGAGATAGACATATCCGTGTATGAGAAGAGATTTTCATTTATGCCCAGATTTGACGAGGTATGCGAGGAGAAATACGAGGACACCAATTGCACACGGATTGATACTGTCGATGATTCCTGCACCGATCAGGACAAAATAGTTGAGATTTGTTTCCATATAAAAAAATTAAAAAGTTGTTATTGTTATTTCGTCGTGATTACCCCACATATAGTTGAGACCCTCAGGAGCTGGTTCTCCATTGACCATGAGCGTGAAATTGAGTTCTGATCGTGGCTTTCCGCAGAGTTTTACAAAATCGAGAGGGAAAGTATCAAATATTTCTCAGAGTGAAAGTCTCTTATCAAAAGTGAGCTTATTTTCACCGCTCACGAGAGGTACTTTGTCGTGAAAGTGAAGATAGTTTTTTTCTTTATGTGTATGGAGACCATTGAGTGGCCCAGTTTCACGAGGGAAAACAATCGGATTCCCACAGAGAGTCATATCAATATCAGAATGAATATGCATCGTACGGATGCATCCACTATCACTACAGACCGTGATGTTTTCTTTTGCGAGATTGTATTGCCCGACACTATACCATATACCATATGATGCTGCCCCAAGAAGAAGTGTGATGAAAGAGTATTTAATGATTTTTTTACCTGAGAGTTTCATAAGAGTTGATTAACAGAATTCGCAACGATCTGGGTATTTTTTCTTTGCTTCTTTTGCGAGGGAAAAAATTCCAAAAAATTGAACACCGATAGCAAGCATAATAGCCCAATAAACTATATGAGGAAGCCATGTATTTTGAGCAAGTGCTGTTTGTGCGGTGTTTAATATGACCAAGATGAAGAGCACTGCAGAACATATCTGTAATATTCTTGTGACTATGAAAGGTCGGAGTTTTTTCTGTATTTTCTGAAATCGGAATCCTCTATAGAGTCCCCAGGTGCACAGAAGTATTACCCCAGCGAGTCATCCTATGGCGTACAGAGAGTCTCCAGCAACATATGATGGAGTAAAAAACATTCCAACAGCGGTGATGATGAGGATGGAAAAATATTTTCTCTTAATAAGAGGGGTGAGTTCTGGTTCAATTGTTTTTATCATATGTTTGTAGCATATGATAAAATATAGAAATCTACAAATAATTGTGGCACTTTCCCCATTGCCGTTATTTCTTTTATAGTATTTATTACTTTGTTAAAATTCTAGATGTTATACGATGATCTCGTCGAGAAGTTCAAAAGTTGGATAAGGTTGATTATAGTTTCACGATCCAAAATGTCACTCATTTCGGATTATGAGTTCTCCTCCGATTTTTTCCTGAAGTGCTCTCCCTACTCTGTCATCACAACCCCACGGATCATCTGTTGAGTTAATAATGGTAATATCTCCGGCATTATCTTTTATTCTTTCCCATTTGTATTCGTCTTGCAGTATAGGATCAGTTCATTTGAAAAATCCTGCTACGAGGACTGTCCGAGCTATTTTGACATCGATATGTTCGAGGATAGAGAGTATGAGTGGTACTCCAGCTGAGTGACCTATCAGAACTGTTTGTGAATCAAAGGTGTGATTTGAGAGTACTTTCGGGAGAAAGATA
>JAGOOR010000040.1:0-3693 GCA_017992415.1 Candidatus Altimarinota bacterium | reverse complement strand
GGGGAGATTTACCACAAAAATACTCGGGATCGTAAAAAATCCAACGAGAACTGTAGATGTCCAATAAGTGATTTTCACTTTTTTTGAAACTGCCATACAGGAGAGAATTAAAAAATAATATACCCTGTTATTATGACGATAAAAATAACCAATGCAATAATTTGCGAAGAGCGGATTTTTTGTATTGCTTGTTTTGGATGATATTCACAGGTTCCACCAGGACAGAGGTGGGCTTTTTTATGAGTGAAAAAAGTATACATCTTACATCCAACACAAACCCCAAATGCTGATTCGAAAAACATAAATATGAGACAGAGGCTGCACATGATAAGATTAAACATTCATCGGATTTCGAGGATATTGACGACGATAATCATCACGAGCGCCATAATCCATCCTATTGCCCAGGCAAATCTCTTTTGAGGAGCACCAGCATACTCAGGCACTTGATTATGTACTGCCATGCGTCCGAGTACCATACTAGGAGCAAATCGGGGGTTTACGAAGAGACGAATCGAAAAATCGAGAAAAAATATAACAACGAAAACTTTTAATATCTCAAAATTTCCAACGAGAAAAGCATTCATGAATGTTATCATAGCACCCACAAAGAGTATACCAGCTGCTGCACGGATTTCTCGTTCATTGAAAACGGGGATATCGTAGTTGTGGACTTTTTCACCAAAAGAGAAGAGGGGGAGTTTCATAAGTGTATTTTAGACTTTATTTTGTTCGGAGTATTTTCTCCATTTTACGACCTTTTGCTAGCTCATCAACCAGCTTATCTAAATATCGGACCTTTTGCGTGAGAGGATTTGTGATGTCCTCTATTCTATAACCACAGATGGTTCCTGTTATGAGTTTGGCATTTGGATTCAGTTTAGCCTCTTTAAAAAAAGTCTCAAAAGTTACTTTTTGGTCGATCAGTTCTTGAATTTTTTTATCATCAAAACCAGTCAGCCATGCAATAACTTCTTGCAATTCTGCCCTTGTTCTCCCCTTGCTCTCTATTTTTGTGATGTAGTGTGGATACACCGATGCAAAGATCATCTCTGTCATGCGTTTATTATGTTTGGGGGGTTATTTCCATATTATTTTAGTCGTTCTAATATTCCTCTCTTTTTGACGATATTTTTATAGCCCCACTGAATTTCTCGAGACTTCTTGAGCCAGCGTTTGAGTTCATTTTCCTGGATTTCAGAAACATTATTATAAAAAATTCACGCATCCCTAAATTTTCCAGTGCCTGGCTTTAATCCCACTTCATCAAAATCAGCACCACTCCAAAACATGAGCTTGATACCAGCCTTTTGCTTGCTGTAGCCAACGATAGGGTTACCATCTAAAAACCAGACAGGATGACCGTGCCAGATTTTATTTTCCGCTTTGGGGAGATGCTCAGATGTTACTTTCGATAATAAATCGCAGATTTCTTTATCTGTTTCTGAGAGGGCGTTGTTGTACATCGTGATATCCGTATTCACCATAGAAGAAAATTAAATATTCTGTAAAAAATCTCTTACTGCTTCAATAGGCTTCACTTTCAGGTAGGTTGTTTTGTAGTCTTCCTCACCCAGCTCAGAGCGGACACAATCGAATCAATCAGGTATGAAAATCCTATCCCAACCAAAGTTGTTATCAAATCAGGGAACTTGGCTTATCTCGCCACTGAGTTCACCAACGAAACATTCCAATCGTGAACCATCGAAATATCCGAACATACTCTGAGCCACAGCGCGTCGATTTTTACCATCAAGGAGGTGGCAGACTCATTCGTGTCAGAGTTCTTGAATGAAGAATTTGATAAATGGTCCTGGGAGATTACCCAGCGCTTCAAACCGCAGAGAGGTATCCTCGACGAGCACAGGCTTACCAGTTTTTTCAAAGGCTTGTCTCACCTTGTGTTCGACGATTTCTCGCAGGTCGAGTGATTGTATCTCATCGAGATCGATTTTTTCGTGGAGAACTTCTATTCACAGATACTTCGCGAGATAGTCTGCTTTTTTCTGATTTCAGGTGATGAACGTAATTGAATCTCTCATGACTAGAGACTTGCTTCTGTATAATCCCGGAAATTATCGAGGATTGCCTGCCAACCAGCTTGCTGCATTTCAATAGGGTTTTCTTCTTCAGCATCAAATACTTCTGTCACACGAATTTGGTCACCTTCTTTTTCAAATGTCACGGAGATGTGTCGGTCGTCAGCCAATGAATATTCAATTCTCTCATAATCTACGACATCTGTATAGGTGCCTTCATAATCAAAGCTCACACTTCCATCATTTGCAGACATTGTGTAGCAAAATTTCCCACCTGTCACGAGGTCATTCGTGGCAGCAGGGCAGTGCCAGTCATCCGATGCATGGTTCCATTCCATGATGTGCTCCGGATTGGTCCAGCATCCCCACACGTGTTCCATAGAGGCCTCTATGAGAGTTGTTACAGTTATTTGAGTCATATGATTTATTTTTTACGAGTATATGCCAGGGACCCGACACCTTCTGTGTAGACGAGATCGAGGTTCTCTGGTGTGAGTTTTTCTACCTGGAGATTGAGCGTAGCTGTTTCTACTTCATTAACCAGGATTTCCTGTATGTAGACCGTGTCTGGCTCGAGATCAATCGAGACGCCTTCAGCTGGTTTTTCTGCGGTGAATGCCTTCCAGGTACCACGAGATAACTCTTGACCGTCGTACATATCTACGAGAGTACCATCGCTACTATAGACGCGAGTTGATTTCTCATCTCTATCACTCTGCCATGTTCCGACGATACTCTCGCTCGCGACGAGCGCTATATCTGGTTTTACAGTTTCTGAATCAGCTACATCATCAGAATGGACAGGGGCGATAGGTTGTTCCATATTTGTATTTTGTTTCTGAGAGAGGAATATATATCCTCCAGCTGCGATAGCTATGAGGAGGAGTAGGACGACGATTTTTTTCATAATAGAAAAGTTAAGAAAATTGATTCTCTCACATACGGAATTCTACTATCTTTTTGATAAGTTCCAAGGGAAGTTCCTCACTATGTGGAAATTGGATTGCCCCTTTTGATGTCTGATAGTTTTTTAATTCTTCTCAGAATTGCTCTACCCCAGAAGGAGTTGGATAAAATCCTATATGTTTTTTTGCACACATGAAATACACGAGAGGCTTTCAGAGATATTTGTATCCAGGCATGCTATAGCTGATAGACTCCACTGCTTCTGGAGCGACCTTTTGAATAATTTTTCTGATTTTCACCAGATGCGCCTGGTATTCTCGGGGCTGGGCAGCTATATATTCGTCCACACTTTTATAGGTTTTCATATTTACACAGATACAGCAATTGTAAACTTTTTCAAATCTTCACTATACATCTCGAGATCGTAGCCAAATTTTCGAGGAAGTTCTTCGTGAGAAACTGCATTCACCTCTTGCCATGCGAGAGAGACTGACTCTGGGCCGCTAAATTCAAACTCTGCATATCGGTAGTCCTGCACTGGGATTTCTATCGTAGTAAATTCAGAATTTGTCTGAGTTGCTCATTCTTTTGTCATAAGACCGATGAGCATATCAAATCCTGTATCAGACATATTGAAATACACAGCATGGAGTCCAGGATGTTCTACTTCCTGTATACTCGTAGGAAAGTTTGTTGTTTTTACTTCATCCCAGATGGTTTGCATTTCTCGTGCGAGACCAGCAAATGT
>JAGOOR010000039.1 GCA_017992415.1 Candidatus Altimarinota bacterium | reverse complement strand
GGGGAGCCATTTCTGAAAATAAACTATCACCCCTTGGTGATTTTTTTATGTTCATTTGACTTACATAAAGAGGTAATTATAGTGTTTTGAATTATAAAATCAGTATGACTCAACCCCTCCCAGATAGCATAATTAAAATAGGATCAGAACACGAATTGGTAAGAGAAAAATTTCAAGATTTACGCGAAGAGGTCTTTAATTCAAAACTCTTTGAAACAGATTCTCTCCATGACATCATGCAAATGGTGGCGAAAAGAGTGGTGCCCCTATTAACAATGGATTATCCGAGCCTAAATGAACCTCTTGATCTATATGTAGCACTGCGAGATGACATAACAAGAAAATATAGAGAACTCAATCCAGCCGTAGAAATAGTTGAAACTAAACCCACATGAATAACTCAGCGTGTTCGGTTACTATTAAGTGTAATACCTAGAACAACTAGCCAACACTCCCCTCCATCTCCAAAGCGATAAGAGCATTGAGCTCTGCGGCATATTCGAGCGGGAGTTCTTTTACGATAGGAGAGATAAAACCATTGATAATCATAGCTTTTGCCTCCGCTTCGCCGATTCATCGACTCTGCAGATAGTAGAGTTGTTCTGGACTGATACGACCAGCACTCGCCTCGTGAGCACAGATGGACGAAGCGTTCCGGACACGGATATCAGGAATCGTGTCATTTTTTGAAAGAGAATCGAGTATGAGAGCATCACAATCGATACGACTCACGGCATTATGAGCACCTGGTTGGATATCGAGTAAGCCCCTGTAGGTCGAGAGTCCGCCTCATTTTGAGAGGGATTTCATGATAACATTGGACGAGGTATCCTCACCAATATGTATAACCTTTGCACCTCCGTCGACATTTTGTCCTGCATTTGCAAAAGCAACTCCGAGATGGTCACAAGATGATTTTCGCCCCTGTAGAATCGTGCATGGATAGAGCATCGTCACACCACTTCAGAAGTTGCCACCGACCCATTCCATATAGCCTTCTTCTTGAACGACTGAACGCTTGGTGTTGAGATTGTAGGTATCGATGGACCAGTTCTCGACGGAAGTGTAGCGCATTTTTGCTTTCTTACCGACAAATATCTCCACCATTCCCGCATGCAGACTTGGGGTATCATATTTCGGTGCAGAGCACCCCTCGATATAATGTGCTGTTGCCTCGTCCTCAATAATCATGAGAGTATGCTCAAATTGTCCACCAGACTTCACATTCATACGAAAATACGCCTGAAGTGGATCAGATATTTCTACGCCTCTTGGAACATAGAGAAAAGTCCCCCCCGACCACACAGCACCATGAAGAGCAGCAAATATATGATCACTTGCCGGTATGAGCTTCATGAAATATTTCTGTACGAGCTCAGCATGTTCGTTGACAGCCACAGACATATCTTCAAAAATGACTCACTGATCTCGCAATTCTTGTCGGAGATTATGATACACCACCTCACTGTCATACTGTGCACCGACTCCCGCAAGCATAGTCCTCTCCGCTTCTGGTATACCAAGTCTCTCAAAAGTATTCTTTATTTTATCAGGTACATCATCCCATGATTTTGCATTTGAAGCACCTTCTGGTCGAGCATAATAGCAGATTTTTGCAAGGTCGAGCTTTGATAAATCTGGTCCCCAGGTAGGCATCGCTTTCTCTTGGAATACTTTGAGGCTGGCAAGTCGTTTCTCAAGCATCCATTCAGGTTCTTTATTTTGTTCCCATATTTTTCGTACGACAGATTCGGAGACACCATATTCAAATTCATTGGAATACACGGCATCATCATGTCCATCAAAGAGCGCACGAGACACTTCACCGAGAGTATGTATTTGATCGTTATTTGACATTTAAATAAATAGTATAGAATTTATTGATAGTATAAGTAATTTTATTTTTATGCCATCGGAAAATATGATTATTACTTATCGGGTGGTAACAAGATAAACTAAAAAGACAAATGGTAAGAAACACAATTTTCGACTTAGACGATACACTTGTTTGTGGTTCAGAAGCCGTAAAGCAAGCAGCATTTTTTGAATGCATACGAAGATTTAAAGATCCTTCGCTCATCAAATGGATGTGAGATGAGGAAAAACAGCAATCACTCTACAACTCTGGAAGTAATACACGAAAACGGCTTGATACTTTCCCAGAGTGAACAACAAAAGATGATTTTATAGAGTTTTATAACGAGAATAAAGACCGTATATTTGTAGAATTGCTACCAAAATCCCCTGTCTCTGTATTTGGTGATGCATGATGAAATATCGGAGGGACGAAGAGTGGAATATTTACAGACTCGAGCCGTATTCAACTCGATGCTGTTCTTGGGAGATTTCCAGAACTTTGACAATTATTTGCTCCAGAAAACATCATCACACAAAATGATATCTCAAAAAGAAAACCACATCCCGAAGGCATCAAAAAACTGTTATCACAATGGGGAGTACCGCCAGAAGAAGTCCAATATATCGATGATGGCTGGAGTGGTATCGAGGCAGCTGTGAAAGCAAAAATAGGTCAAATATTTCTACTCGAGAGAGTGGGGACAGAGAGAAAACCAAACAATCTCGAACAAGCTACTCTGCTCCGTACTGGCCAGATAATGAAGGCGAGAACGCTGGATATACTGAATCAAGAGAGAACACCATTTGTTATGATACTTCGTGGACGACAATACGCTGGGAAAGGATTTGTAGGAAATCGTCTCGGTATCCCATTTGCGATGGTAAACAAAGATTATGTCGCTGAAATACACGGTATGCAGAGAAGAAAAGAGACAGAATATACACCTGAGGTACGCGAAAAACTCTATGGATTATTCACCCAAAGGGCTCTGGCGAGCATGGCACGCTATGGACACCTCTGTCTCGATGCACCCTTTACCTATCAACGAGATGTAGACGCGATGATTGTAGCTCTGCGAGAAACTCATCCTCATTTACGAGTACTCGTAACAACTGTACAAGCATCAGAAGAAGAAAGAAAGGCTCGTATGACACTATGAAGACAAGAAGAATTTCCCGGCGTAGTATCCGTTGGAATGCAACACATCGTACCGCCACATGATGCTTTTGAATCACAATTTGATGACACCATACAAACCCCTGATACATGAGTCGACTCAATTATTATTGAGAACTGAGAGGGAAGTTGAAATTTTGACAAACCAATTCGCCAAGCAATGGAAAAGCTGGGAATATAATTCTAATTATTCTATACACGCCTTCACGAGTCCATCAAAAAGTGGATGAGGTTTTCCTGGACGAGATTTAAACTCTGGATGAGCCTGTGTCGCAACGAAATATGTGCACGCAGGATTTTCGATATATTCGACGAGTCTGCCATCATGAGATGTGCCAGAGAGAACGAGTCATTTTGAACGAAGAATTTCATGTTTGTCTGGAGAGACTTCGTAGCGGTGACGATGACGATCACTGATGGTTGTTGAACCATAGAGCTGGTGGATAAGTGAATCTTCAGTAATAGTCGCTTCTTGGTGTCCGAGACGAAGCGTACCTCATTTTGCAACAGTCTCATTCTGGTCTGGGAGATAATCAATAAATGGTGTACCTGGTTTTTCAAACTCTGTCGAAGTAGCATCTGCCACTCCGCACACATTGCGAGCAAACTCTATCACAGAGAGCTGGAGTCAGAGACAGATACCGAGAAATGGAATATTATTTTCTCGAACGAATTTGATAGCAGCAATTTTTCACTCTATGCCCCGGGACCCGAATCATCCAGGGATGATGACGCCATCGAGTTCTCATTTTTCTCGAAGTGAAGAAAGTAGGCCGGGGTTTGACTCTATTTCTTCTGCATTGATCCAGTGTCTGCGCACCTTTGTCGCATATTTCGCTCCAGCATGGACGAGAGCCTCTCGGACACTCATGTAAGCATCTTCGAGTTCAGCATATTTACCAACTATAGCGATGTGTATTTCTTTTTCTGGAGAGACGATATTATCGACAAATTTCTGCCAATCGGTGAGGTCAGTTTCACGATGTTCGAGATGAAGAGTATCTTCTATGATTTCTTTCAATCCTTGCTTTTGAAAGAGAAGAGGAACCTCATAAATAGTACGAGCATCAACAGCTTCTATAATATTTGATTCATCAACATCAGTAAACATTGATATTTTTGGCTTCAATTCCTGTGGCATAGGTTTAGGACAGCGAGACACGAGGATATCTGGCTGAATACCTGCTTCGCGAAGTTGTCGTGTCGAGAGCTGAATAGCCTTGGTTTTAAACTCTCCAGAAACATCGAGATACAGAAGTGGGACAACATGGACATAACAGACATTTTCTTTTCAGATATCTTTACGAATCTGGCGAATAGCCTCGATAAATACAGGACTCTCGGCATCTCATACAAGTCATCCAATTTCAACAATACAGATATCTGCTTTTTCTGCCTGCCCCGTTATGCGTCGTTTAATATCATCAGTAATGTGTGGGATAACCTGGACAGTTTTCCCGAGATAGTCACCGCGTCGCTCATTTTCGATCACAGTGAGGTATATTTTCCCTGTTGTAGGATTCGATTCTTTATTCAGTTCTATATCAACAAATCGCTCATAGTTACCAACATCGAGATCCGTCTCAGCTCCATCCTGGGTGACAAAGACTTCTCCGTGCTCATAGGGTGACATCGTCCCCGCATCCACCTGCAGGTAGGGATCGATCTTCATCATATTAATAGAATACCCCGATGATTTTAAAAGACGACCTACCGATGAGGCCGTCACACCCTTTCCCAAACCAGAGATAATACCTCCCGTCACAAAGATGATTTTCATGAAAAAGAGACTATAAAGATTTTTAAAAAAATCAATGAAAATTACGAATGAGAAGAAAAATATTTCATTATCTAGCACCTAGCATAATCAGGTGCTAAAAATTTGCATAAAGTGAGAAAAAAAATACAATGTCTGAAATTACTTTTACAGAAATATTCGTAATTTTTTAATTTACTAATTGATTATTTATGACTCGCGTTCTCACATCTGCTGATTTTGACAGCACTATTGCTACTGGAGTAACTCTCGTTGATATGTACGCTGATTGGTGCGGACCATGTCAGGCAATTGCGCCCATTATCGAAGAACTCTCTCACGAATATGAAGGGAAAGCGAATATCACAAAGCTCGATGTCGATGCTTCAAATGATATAGCTGGAAAATACGGCGTGATGAGCATTCCTACTATTCTCGTCTTCAAAGATGGACAACTCGTAGATAAGACAGTTGGACTCTCTGACAAGGCAAGTCTCGTAGCGCTCGTTAATAAACACCTCGCATAAACATGATTTTACTCGCTCTCTATCTCCTTGCGGGGTTGGCTTTTTTCTTGCGTGTTATCTACTGGGCGGTCATCCTCGATGTCCTTCTGAGCTGGCTCACGCTTCTCGGTCTACATATAGTAATAGGTCCACTCAATAGTATCACACGACCTCTCTACGACCTCACGAGAAAAATATTTCCTACCCGAGTAGGGATGATAGATCTCGCTCCGCTACTCCTGATTATTACGCTCGATATACTGATGGCAATTGGGATACCATTTCTAGCAAACCTCCTCCGATAAATGATTCTCGATATCAAAACATTAGCTCACTGAATCATATGAGAGATAGAGATGACTGTGAAAAAGCTGAACACAAAGCCAAGTCTCACAATAATCATGGCAGGAAATAATAGCGCAAGTGAGGTGTATGTCAGAAATAAAATAAAAACCTGCGAAAGTATTGCCATCAAGACAGCGCTCATCCATCTCCCAGAAGACATATCACAAACAGAATTAAAAGATCACATACACAAACTCAATACCGACGAAACCGTTCACGGAATACTCGTACAATCACCTCTGCCTTGAAATATTTCAGCACAAGAAATATTTGACATAATACATCCTCTCAAGGATGTTGACTGATTCTGTAGCACAAATATAGCTCACCTCTACAGCGGTGACGAAACCGGTCTCATTCCAGGAACTCCAAAAGGTATCATGAAAATAATAGAGCATTATCTAGAAACAAAACATAGTAGCATCGAATGAAAGCACGCTGTCGTCATAGGAAAAAGCACTATCGTCGGGAAACCCCTCTCTCTCATGCTCATGCATGCAGGAGCAACCGTAACCGTCTGTCATAGTCGCACAAAAGACCTCAGCGCACATACAAAAAATGCAGACATCATCATCTCAGCTGTTGGCAAAAAAGATATCATTACAACAGATATGGTAAAACCTGGAGCTCTCGTTATTGATGTAGGAATCAATGTCACAGACGATGAATCTCGAAAACTCTCAGGCGACTGCGAAACGGGAAGTATTTGTGAAATAGCTGATATCACTCCTGTCCCCGGGGGTGTTGGTCCGATGACGATAGCGATGCTTCTCTCAAATGTCCTCCTAGCACACTCACTCCAATGAAAAAATTAGGCTCATCATTTATTATAGCGATATTCATGGTGGCCTCCTTCCTCTGTGGAAAGTTTTTCGC
>JAGOOR010000038.1 GCA_017992415.1 Candidatus Altimarinota bacterium | reverse complement strand
AATCTATGACATACCGTTTCATTCCATATATTTTGCAGATAAATATAGAGAAAATCTCCAGGTCATCCATGATTTTGGGGAAATCGATAAAAATGATTTTTCTTTCTATGTCCGAAATGCCTCCGTTATAGATAAAACTCTCGCACCGTCATGACACTCAGGAATTTATATTCTCGTTCCAGTGTCAAATCTCCGGTCGGGTGAAAATTGGGACATGAAAAAAGAAGAATGGTACCGAAATGTTATAAATACTCTCAAGGAGCGAGCTGGTCTAGAAGATATAGAATCACATATCGTTGATTCTATGGTTATCACTCCTGCCGATTGGGAGAAGAGGGGTATCTATCTGGGGGCAACCTTTAACCTCGCGCATACGATAGATCAGATGCTCTATTTCCGACCGCATAATCAGTTTGAATGTGTAGAAAATTGTTATCTGGTCTGAGGCGGTACTCACCCCTGAAGTGGTCTCCCTACCATCTATGAGAGTGCTAGAATCGTCTCTGATCTCATAGAGTTAAAATAATTAACCACTCTTTTATGTCCATTTTTTCTTTTATCTGATTGATATATCAGATTTTTATTAACAAGAAACCCAATCTTGATAGCATTAGAAAAAAGTGACTTCTCGCGACGAAAATCGGTCAGCTCTATGCTCTCAGAGCTGATTTTATCGGTGTAGAGAGATCAACCATTCTCACACAACTTTATGAGAAAAATTTTGAAAATGCCACAACAGCATCACCGTTTGTTTTTGAGGAAGATTTCAGGAAACGATTTGACTCAGTAGAGGATGCTCCTTTTTCAGAAGCAAGTATCGGGAAAGTGTATGGCGCGAAACTATGATGAAGAGATGTCGTCATAAAAGTTATCAAATCAGATTTTCGTCAAAAATTTATTACAGATGTCACTCGTCTCAAGAAATATTTTAGGTTTATGATATTTTTCTACCCGAAGCTCGCACGGGTAGCAGATCCAGTTGGTACCTTGGAAGACCTGGAGAGAATGACTCTCTCGGAACTCGACCTGAAAAATGAAATACGCGGAGTCGAGATGCTCCAGAAAACTCTCAATAAAAATACAGAATTTATCTCAAAAACTGTATCCCATCATCTCTCATTCCCTGAATTCGTGGAGGAGCTGTCGAGTGAAAAAATCCTTGTCTCAGAACGACTCACTGGTAAATCCTTTCGTGAACTTCTGGATTCAGACACACTCCCCTACCCCGTGCTGATAGATTTCTTTTTTCAGCATGTTTTTTGCATGCTCTATGATGGATATTTTCATGAGGATATACATAGTGGAAATATATTTTTACAAGATGACACGATATACCTCGTAGATAACGGCTCCATATGATTTGCTTCACCGAATTTACGGCATGGGCTCACGAGATTTTTTGATGACCTCACGCATGATAGGATACCAGAGGCAGCATCCTCTCTCATCCTCATGGCACAAAACAGAGAAGAGAATAAGAAGAACTATGCTCAATATGAACGGAATTTTATCCTACTTTACACAGATTTCTCAAAAAAAACCCTTCGAGAAATATCTCTCACCCAGCAGATGATGGCATCTATCAAGATGGCTGTCCACGCTGGTTATACTTTTGAGCGCGGTATGTACCCTATCATCAAGAGCTTCATGTATCTCGACGGCATGGCTCGAGCCTGTAACCCTGAGACAAAACTCATGGAAGATGTGAGGCCGCTGATTGAAAAATTTGTAGAGTATATTGAGACTAATCCTGCATAACCCTCAAAATATTTGATTTAGTAGGCTGAATCAGAACTCTAAAAATTCGATTATTCATACTGACATGCCTTTGTCGTATTTCACTCTTGAAAAAATACATACCCTCCTTCTCTGCAACTAAATTTTTCTTATTAATTTCTTCTTTAAGGCGAAAAAAGTAGAGAAAATCCTCACCTTTATCTCAATTGTGAGAAAAGGTAAAATTATGTACACCAATTATCTCTGGAGATAGTGCAATATTGCCATCGCGAGAAAGAAAATCACCAATTATCAAGGAAATATCTATTCACACCTCTTCTTTTACCTCTCGCATAGCAGTGGCAAAAATGTCCTTATCTTTCTCTTTTTCATACTTTCCTCCGGGAGGAATTATAATTCAGAGCTTTTCGTTTGTAACAACTATAATTCTCTTCATGTCAGGCGAAAAAATAGCCACCGTGGCAGTTTGAATTATATCTGATGGAAATTCAGTCGACATAATAAAATTATCCCTATAATAGCCTTAACTTTATATATTTATCAGAGATTGTCAAAATGTTCATAGATGCTGTCAATGTGAAATTCCGAGCAGGTAATGGAGGAAACGGTATTGTTTCCTGGAGGCGAGAAGCGCGCATTGCCAAGGGTGGACCATTCTGAGGTGATGGTGGTCGTGGAGGTGATCTCATCGTCATCGCAGACCCGAACGAAAATACTCTCTCTAATTTTCGTTATGTAAAAGAAGTGGCAGCCGAAGATGGTGAACGATGAGGCATACAACTCATGCACGGAGCAAATGCTCCTGACAAAATAGTCAAACTCCCTGTCTGAACACTCATCTATGATATGGATGGTAACCTCCTCCATGATCTCGCAAGTCCATGAGAAATGGTGCGGCTCTGTATCGGTGGTCGTGGCGGATATGGTAATGCTCACTTCGTAGGAGCTACCCGCCGTACTCCTCGTTTTGCTGAGGACGGTGACACAGGTACTCGTGCTGATGTACACCTCGAGCTCAAACTCGTCGCTGATGTAGGTATCATCGGTGTACCCTCTGCTGGTAAATCAACCCTCATATCCTGCCTCACTTCTGTTCGTCCAAAAATTGCAGACTATCCATTTACCACCCTCATCCCCAATCTCGGCGTCATGGAATACAAGGGGCAGAATATGGTCCTCGAAGATGTTCCCGGTCTCATACCAGGAGCACATAAGGGTGAATGACTCGGCATAGAATTTCTCAAACATATCGAGCGTACTCGCGTACTCTGTCACCTCCTCGATGCTGGGAAATATGAAGACTGTATTGCTGACTACGACGCTATCAGAAATGAGCTCGGTCTCTTCAATCCTACAATGCTCGAAAAAGAAGAAATAATAGTTCTCTCAAAAACAGACCTTCTCGATGCTGATATGGTGGAAGATTTGAAATCTCAAATTGAGAAAAAAACTGGTAAGAAGGTCTCCCCTATTTCTGCCCCAATCGGCGAAGGATTGGAATCATTGCAAAATGAACTCATCAAGCATGTCATCCCCTCTGTACTAGAAGTACCAAAGTCTGACGAACGAGTCATTATAGATCTCCGAGATAAAAAAGATGACAATGACTTTATCGTCACTCCGGAATGAGATTATACTTACCGTGTCACAGGAATCAGAATAGAGCAGATAGTCCGTATGACACCCATGAAATATCCTGAAGCTATAGATCGAGTATGGGATGTTATGGGAAAAAGAAAAATCACAAATGATGTCATCCGTTGTGTTCTCCGCGAACTTCCTGAAGGTGACACACGAAAAGAACTCGCAGATACGTCAGGCCTCTGGTATACAATTGATGGAAAAATACTTATCTGAGATGCTGTGTTTAATTTCCGAGATTACCGGTAATTAAATCTTACACACTATCCCGTTACACTCCATATTACGTGTTGGGGATTTTTTGCAGAGTTTTCCTGCGACGACATCATAGATATCTCCTGGTGCAGGAGCTGTAATAGTTGTATTTGCTAGATTTGGGAGTTCTTTCATACCTGATGAGAGTGCATCCATACCTTCTTTTTCTCCATGGACGAGGAATATCTGTTTTGGATTTCCACAGTGTTCTGCGAATTCTAGGAGCCCTTTTCTATCTGCATGACCCGAGAAAGCATTAAAGGTGGCTATCTGCATTTTTACTTCTTTTGGCTCATCAAATATATTGACCTGCGTAGCACCTTCGACGAGTTTTCGTCCAAGTGTATTTTCTGCCATATATCCTATCACGAGCAGGAGATTTCTCTCATCTTCGATGTTATTGGCAACATGATGAACTATACGACCAAACTCTACCATACCAGAAGCAGCGATGATAATCGCCGGATAATTAATACGATCGAGTCCTTTTGATTCTTCTACACTTCTAGTAAATCGTACACCCTCCCCTTCGAGAAATGGAAACAAACCTTCTTCAGTTGCATTGAGTATTTCTTCGTCGAAACATTCTGGATGAATCTTGAATATATCAGTTGCACTCGTAGCGAGTGGTGAATCTACATAAATTGGGAGCTTCACTATTTTTCCTTGGTGCATCAGCAGACGGAGAACATAGAGGATTTCCTGTGTTCGTTCAACAGCAAATGCTGGAATAAATATCTTACCCCCTCGATCAACTGCGTCATTAATAACTTTTGTGAGGTGCTCCTCCACCTCCGCTAGCTCATCATGGAAACGATTACCATAAGTCGATTCTGTGATGAGAATATCGATATCCTTGAGCTGTGTTGGCTCACGAAGTATGGGGAGATGTTTGCGTCCGAGATCTCCCGTAAAACAAAAACGGATATGTTCACCAGTATCCTTATCATCTATTTCCCATTCTTCGAGAGCAGATCCGAGAATATGACCTGCATCATGGAATGTGACAAATACGCCTGTAGTGAGTGGAATTTTTTGTTCATAGCCAACAGAGCGGAACTGCATAAGTGCATTTTTTGCATCTTCCTCTGTGTAGAGAGGTTCGACTGTTTTTCCTGTTTTCCTGGAAACATGTTCTGCATCGTGAGTCTGAATTCTCGCACTATCCTGGAGCATAATAGAACAGAGGTCTCGAGTCGCATGTGTACAATAGATAGGCCCCTTGAATCATCTTTTAACCAAAAGTGGTATGAGACCTGCATGATCTATATGGGCATGCGAGAGGATGAGCGCATCGAGCTCTTCTACCTTGATTGGGAAAAATCTGTTTGCTTCATCAGACTCTTTTCTGCGCCCCTGAAACATTCCGCAATCAAGCAGGTAGGTCTTTCCGTTGACACGGAGAATGTGTTTTGAGCCTGTAACTGTTTGTGCTGCGCCGACGAATTCGAGTTGCATAAGATGTATTTAGAAATAACTATCCTCATAGTACCAGAATTATCGCCCGGTTGCAAGAATTACGATCGGACTTCATGATGAAATACTATAAAACAATATTTTCTACGACATTTTACGCCAAAACTGACATTTTTCCGCACCATTCATGAGATTTTTTTTGGTCCAATTTTTCTGATTTTTTGGGAAATAATCTACGAGCGTGATGACACCACCTGAGAGATTATTTGATACGATGGATTCTTCTAGTGTGGTATAAAGTTCTTCCAGATTCTCATCATCTAACCTCTTACCATACGGTGGATTTGTAATAATATATGATTCCGGCAGGTATGATACATCTGCCATATTGCTTTGACGAAATTGGATAGTATCGAGCACTCCTGCGCGAGAAGCATTTTTACAAGCAATATCTATCATGTATTCATCTCGATCACTCCCAAAAATCTGATATGATTTATCAAATATTTTTTTTCTAGCTTCTGCAATTGCTTTCTCATGATTATCGAGATGATACCAAGGAAAATAGAGGTAATCGAATTCCCTCTGAAGTCCTGGGGCAATATTTCTCGCTATCATGGCAGCCTCTATGAGGAGAGTACCACTTCCGCACATGGGATCATAGAGTGGTGTGCGAAATTTCCAACCACTGAAGAGGACGAGTGCAGCTGCGAGTGATTCCTTGAGTGGCGCCTCCCCTGTCTCACTCCTGTACCCCCTCTTATGGAGAGCGTCTCCAGAAGTATTTATGAGGACATGTAGTTCATCATTTACGAGCAGAAGAAAAACCTCTATAGGATGTGAGTGTTCATTTTCTTTCCAGAAATCATCACCGCCCATCAGTGAGCGAATAATGGCTTTTTTACCAATAGATTGCATACTCGGTGTATGGGTGACAACCGAGCGGCTCGTTGTCGCTGAAACCATAATTGGTGTACCAATAGGAATCCATTTTGACCAATCAAGACTCTCCACGACAGCAAAAAGCATCTCCAGAGATGTCACATCAACTTTTTCTACCTCAATATAAATACGATTTGCCACTCGAGACCAGATATTAGCCTTTGTGAGAGTCATCATATCACCCTCAAATGCTACCATTTTATCCTGGCCATAGGTCATCTGAATATCTTGCCTTTCCAATTCTCCGCGAACGAGAGACTCTACACCACTGATACATGTCGCTACAAAATTGGTCATATTTTTATCTACATTGGGTTATATCTATAGAATCAGCTGGCAGTGTACTTCACTGAAGAACCTCGACCACATACTTTGCTGGTTTGGATTTGTATATCATGGGTTCCCCTGTTTCTCACTCTGGTCGCATATTTTTTGCTACATCAACCAGTACTCATCCGTCATCATAGAAATACATATCAAGAGGAAGGTAGGTGTTTTTCATCCAAAAAACCTGAGGGAATTGTTCATCAAATATAAAGAGCATACCACAACGGTCACAGAGATCCGTCCGATTCATCAATCCTCTCATATGCTCTTCTCGGGTCCGTGCAACTTCAAATATCCAATCTCCTCGAGAGGATGACACGATACAGTGATTTTCTTTTTTTATCCAAAAAAATACCGATACACTGAGTATCGTGAGAATAATGAGAAAAAGGCTCGAAATCTTCATGAAAGCAATTTACAATTATTTTTTGAAGTTGCAAGTGCCTTTGGAGTGTTAATTTTGATTTAATGAAGTTCTTTTTATACTTTCGTCTATGCTTCACCTCTACAATACACTTTCTCGAAAACTCGAACCATTTAAGCC
>JAGOOR010000010.1 GCA_017992415.1 Candidatus Altimarinota bacterium | reverse complement strand
ATACCGATGCGGTCAAAAGAAGGGTCAAAGATGAACTCGGGATGAACATCTCTTGGGTAGAAGAAGCATCTCCATACAGATATCAATTTACCAAGGATGGTGTCATGGAAAACGAGATATGTCCTATCCATATAGGCTACACAGAAAACGAGCCAGTGATAAATCCGGACGAAGTCGAAGCGGTAGAATGGATCAGCTGGACCGATTTCCTCGAGGAAATAAAAAATAACACTGATAAATATTCTCCGTGGTGCGTCGAAGAAGCGATGATTCTCGAAAAATCTGGAATTTTGAAGACAAAAAACCTTATCTAGAGAACGCTAAATAACCTCCACTCATCTTGTTCGGTTCCATCAAGATAAATAGTCTCAAGCGTATTTCCAAAAAAATTAACGAGAAGAGTCCCTTTTCGAGTCTCGATACTCACCGTATCACCTTGCCGAAAAAATGAATTTTCTTCATCTGATTTTTTTGCAGTAAATGCGTGATCTGTGAGCCAGGTAACAAGTTTTTCTTCTGAATAATTCATTCCTTTTGTTATATGGAGAGTGAATTCTTTCTCATCTGGAATATCCCAATCAAGGGTCTCAATTGGGAAAATTCACACAAGATTTTTGTCGTATGACACCTCGAGAATATCAGTTGGCATGGTGATAAGTCTATAACTCTTTGAAAATCCTTCCTTGTGGACTTCTTGAAGAGATTCAAGTGTTTTCAATAACTTTTCCCCTTGTTCTCAAGTCTCCACAATGAGCCTCTCTACACCTTGAAATTCCTCCCATCGGAGCAGAAAAGCATGAATAAGAGGATGTGAGGGGGCGGAGAAATGCATAATCAAATGGAGTATATGGTCGTATTATCAAGGGGCAAATCAATATTGCGGTGGGTGACTTTACGATTATACTAACTAAAATATCTCCATCGTCCTGATTATGCAGTCTCTTCTTCTTCAAGAATCTCTCAATAAATACCTCAAAACAACCCAAAAGAATTGTTCCGCAGATGTATTTCAATTCACAGTACCTCCTGATAGAAAATTTGGTGACATCTGTATCAATATATTTCCAGCAGTCAAAGCAACTAAGACTCCACCTCCAATACTCGGACAGGAAATTCTCGATTTCATGAAGAATGAGAGCTATGTCACAGATGGAAACATTCAGGGTGGATTCGTAAATCTCTTTGTCACGGATGAGTTCTACACACAAGAACTCTCTACTTGGAAATTCCCAACTTGGGAAAAGAAAAATGAGAAAATCATAGTTGATTATATGGGTGCAAACATTGGAAAACCACTTCATATAGGTCACCTCTGCACGCCTCTCTTCGGACAAGCAACGATCAATCTCTTGCGCACGATGTGATACAATGTGACAGCTGATATGCATCAGGGTGACTGGGGAGGTATTTTTGGAAAACTCATCACTGGTTGGAAATATTTTGGTGATGAAGATGCTTTTGAAAAAGATCCAGTGCATCATTTATTAGAAATCTATGTTGCTGTTACAGAAAAAACTGAAAAAGAACCAGAGATAGAACAAGAATGTCGAGATGTATTTAAGCTCCTCTCAGAAGGTGATGAAGTATCCATAAAGCTCTGGAAACAATTTACAGAAAAAAGCCTCGCAGGAGTACGAGATATTATGGGCGAGTTTGGAGTTCATCCTGATATATGGGTTGGGGAAAGTTTTTATGAATGACTCCCTCTACCTAAGCTCGGAAACTGGCCGGACCTCACCACAGATAATACCATGTCAGCAGTTGTAGATGAACTCATCGCGGCATGAATCGCAACTAAAAATGACGACGATAGTGTTGGTGTAGTTTTCCCAAAAGAAACAAAACTCACTTCGTGCATTCTCCAGAAAAGAGATGGAACACACGGCTATCTCGCGAGTGATCTCGCTGCGATAAAGTACCGCCTCAAAAATTGGTCTCCGAGTCGTATTGTCTACTTTGTCGATAATCGACAGGCCCTTCATTTTCGACAGCTCTTCACAACAGCAGGAAAAGCATGGACAGAAAATAATGCCGAGTTCACACACGCAGGAAATGGATTTGTCAGTCTCCCCGATGGAGCTATGTCTACACGACACGGACGAGTAATATTCCTAAAAGACCTCATAGGAGAAAGCTTTGAACGGGTAAAGAAAATACTCATCGAGCGTGAGAGAAATATATCTGATGACGATACAAAATCTGTCGCTCTCGGAGCCATCATTTATTCTTTTCTGAGCCAAGACAGGGAACGAGATTGGATTTTTGAATGGGATAAAGTTCTCGCATTTGAAGGAAATAGTGGACCATACCTACAGTACACCTATGTGAGATGGAAAAAAATTCTCAACGAAATAGGAAAAATTTCTGGCGCAGAAACAACTGAATCAACACTGACAACTTTTGACAGAGATCTCATTTTAGACATATTGGGATTCAATGATATCCTCAAAAATTGCGAAAAATCATACAAATTCCATCTCCTCATAGCACACCTCGCTACTATGTCTCGACATCTGAATGCTCTCTATGCAAATACCGAAAAGCTCGTAGACACAAAAAAAGAAGAAAGGTTGGCACGAATCATGATAGTTCGTACCTGTCTCAATATCATAGAATCAACAACAAAAATTATAGGAATGCCGCTCCCCTCAGAAATGTAATTAATTTTGAAGAATTTTTTCAACTTGATCAGAAGTAAGAGAGGTCTCCTGCAATAATTGAACCCTGAGTTCGAGAGATTCTTCTTTTGAAGGTGTTATAGCTATGGCAGCTGCAACACACAGATTTCGCCACTCCTCCTCAGATAATTCCATAACATAGGGGAATATACTTTTTCCTGCGAATACTTCTCTTTGTAAACGAAAGGCTGGTCAAATACTTGCAAAAAATCGAGGCCCATACATCTGCTCTGCATAATAGCGCAACAAAGAAGCAATTGTAATTGATAACTGAAGGTTTTTATCGGTAGATAAATCTGGTGATTCCATAGAAGTTACTGACAAAGTCCATTAATACATCGCATTTCCTGAGGAGGCTGTACATACATACAGTCACTCATGATACCGTAGGTCTCATTCCATTTTTTCTCAGCATTGGTTATGTAGTTATCTTTGCTCGCGATCAAATCTGTATCAACATTTTTTGTTGAGAAAGCGATAGCAGCGCTTGGACCACCACACGCCTTGTATCCTACCATACTCCACTGACACTGAGCATTAATAGTACATGAGAGATCCTTTGTATAATTTCGCATTTCTGAAACAGATTTTGCAATAAATACACTATCTTCTATTTGATTCTTGGGAACATAAGGGGCATAAGTCGTACAGTATGCTGGTCAATTAACGAAACAAGCCCTGAGTGTACAAATTGTCTGTCCATTTTCTGTGCGAGAACAACTATTACATCCGTCATAATAACTCTGACAAATAGAAGCATCAAAAGTACCAGCTTCAAGACCACAATCTGATGAATTATATTTACTTTCATAACGAGCATCACATATACCATCTCCTAATTGAGCACATATATTTGATCACCCCACTCAACCTTCTTGTGGAGGAACAGAGGTCAGCCCGCTACAGCAAACGCCACTGAACTGGTATTCAGGAGGAAGAGAAAAATTTGAAACTGCTTCTCCTATTTTTTTACAAGAACCAATCCGACAATCACTCGAATTATAATCACTCTCATACCGAGCATCACAGTAATTATCTCCTTGTCGTATACAAGTATAACCAGCATCTGCTAGGGTACTTCCGTCCTTTCTTTCAGCACGAGTAAGTCCTGAGCAACATTGGAAATTTTCTAAATTTTCTGGATACATCACGAATCATCCTCATGCATATTCGCCTTCCGAGATACAAGCTGTCTCTTGTTTTATACAACGATTATTATTGAGCGTGTATCCCGCTTCGCACTGAGAACATGACGGAATACCTTGCCAGAAACAGGCCCTCTCAGTACAAGTAGGAATGCCATCTACAAGAGTACAATCATTACATCCATCATTATAAACACTACAATGTGCTGTTGGATTGAGATTATCGCGGTAATCCAGGAGAACTGTGAGAATTTGAAAGAATTGACCACGAGTGAGTCTGTGAGACATATCAAATCCAGAAGCCGTACTACCAATTCGTGGATCATAAAAAGCTATTCACTTCCCATTATCATCAACCACATTGAGAGAAATTCTATTTTCTTGAAGAGTGAGAATAAGCCGTTTCTGCCAATCAGGAAGAGTATCAGGGATTGCAGAAGTTGATGATGAAGAAAGAGCTATATCAAGAGACTGAAGTGATATTCCTAGGGCCTCTGCAAGAGTCAAGGTATCGTGAGGACGAAAGTGAAGATTTGCACGAGTGATAAACCCCTGATCCGCTGATAATTCTGCAGCACGACAAACCCACCATTCTGTTGTATCACGGTAATAATTCCGACAAGAATATTGATTAGGCAATTGTACTCCTTTGAGCTTGAGCGCTATTCCGAGAACTTCCTGACGAATAATGGTATCACTAAGTCTATACATACTTACCTCTTGTATATCAGAAGTCGGAGAAATGCCATAAGTAGGCGACGCCATTGATTGATTAACGATGATGCCTTGTTCAGCAAGAGCTCGAGCATCTGAGAGTCCATCATTTGCAGCATAGGAACCGAGAACTACAAACAACAGTAAAAGAATACTTTTTTTCATAAGAAAATAATTTAAAATACACCCCCATACTATGCAAAAAAGGTTATTTTGAAAGCATTATTCACACGCTCTTCACAAAAAATAAGCAATATAAAATATTCCAAAAGAGAGAATACAGCATAATCAAGGTATAAAAGGAATGCTATATTTGATTTGAGTAATTTTTTTGTACACTAAAACATAGTTGCAAAGTGCATAAATCTATGATTCGACCTTCATTGTATATCGGGATACTCCTGATCACTCTTCCTCATATACTCATATCTGAACCAACACGAGAAATCGTGGCAATCTCTGAAAATCCACCCTTAGAGATACTTTTCTCTTGAGTAACAGCTCTCGAAAATGGTGCATCTGTACTCCTGAGGCTCGACGGAACAGACGAATCATGACTCGCGTCTACCTGTCCAGACAACCAAAAAGTACTCAATGAATCAAACGGGAATAAAGTAGTCAAATGGAAACTCACAGGAAAATGTAGAATGCCTATTGTGAAGTATCGTGGCGTCAACTACATAATGCCTATTAATGGGGCACTCCCCCCGAGGGAAGCTCTCTCAGATGTAGGAAGTGAAACACTCAAAAATACACTCAGAGCAAGTGCTATCATCAAGAATGATTACAGATTTTCCTCTCTTCGACTAAGACAATTTTTCGCTGATATAGAAAGCATCCTTGCGACTCGTAATACAAATTTTAGTTTCCCGATTCCAGGTAGCCCACTTCCAGAAAATGCATCCCACCTCCCAAATGCTTCACGACCATTTCGAGCAGGAACAACAGATGCTGTCCATCATGGTTGGGATTTTTATGTCAGCGAATGAACACCCGTAAGAGCTATAGAAGAGGGTACCATTCTTCATGTAAAAAGAAACTTCACATGGAGCGAAATGAACAACCTGCATCGCGGAAGCTCTGAACTCGAACAACAAGAAAATCTCGATATCTACCGTGGAAATACTGTCTATCTAAAAACACTCTCTGGGCATGTAGGTATCTATGCTCATCTCTCTGACATTCCCAGCAATATCCAGATAGGAACAAAAGTGGCAAAATGAGAAATAGTCTGACATGTTGGTGATTCAGCAGTACCAGACAAGAAATACCTCTACCATCTCCATTTTGAACTCGCCATGAATCCTTTTCGTGATGAAAAAGCAGGAACAAATACTTTTGAAGATGTTCTCTTGTGGCCTTTTTGGTGAAAAGGAAAAAGTACAACCTGGATAAAAGAAAACAGTAAAAATTTATTTGAATAATTTGCTTTTGATTGAAAGTATCTATAATTCCTATGTTATTCCAGACCAGATATAATAAAAAAATCAAGACTCAGCCCCTCGCAATACTCATACAAATGATGTATTATGCTACCATCACTGCCAACCGTGGTTATCAATGAAGCTCATACCGTGATCTTTTTGATGCTCATGTCTCATAATCTCTAGCCATACACATGCGCTCCTCATCGTTCAGGGTATTTTATATTGCGTTACTCTCACGAAGAGGTAAAAGTCCACAGAAACTTTTTTCTCCAATTTTGTAATTTATTTTAACTTTTTATCTTTTCTATTTATGTCCGATAATTTTTTTGCTGAGCTCGACTCAGAACTCTGACAGGTGAACAAAACGCCACCATCAGAAGCAACGCCGACACCGGCGTCTGCAAAACCTGTGGCACATCCCGTGCCAAAAACAAAACCACAACTAAAGCCGACGACACCTATGTCTCCTCGTCCAGTAACAAGTGGAACACCGGGAAGTAATCATAGACCCCTTCCGCCCAAGAGACCCCCTGTACAAGGGAAACCTCTCACGACAAATCGTCCAATCAAACGACTCGAATTACCACCTTCAACTCCATTTGCCACAAGCACACAAAAGGTTGAAGTTCCAACACAGCTCTCACCAGCAGTCATAAAATGACTCAATGTACCCGTGATTTTCCCAAAATCTCAAGAACCACAAGTCCTTCCAAAAGTAGACAAAAATGTTACCAGAATGATTCCAATTGGTGGACTGCGTACTGTTGGTGCAAATATGACGATGTTTGAACATGGTGATGATATCCTTATCGTCGACGGTGGACTTGAATTCGCTCGCGGAGGTAAGTCTCCTGGATTTAATTATCTCCTTCCAGACATTCGTTTTCTACAGCCACACCTCAAACGGATCAAGGCAATGTTTATAACCCACGGCCATCTTGACCATATTGGTGCTCTCAAAAATCTCATTCCCGCTCTCGGATTTCCTCCTATTTATGGATCTCCTTTTACAATTGCTATGATAAAAAAAGGGTTTGAAGAAGCTGGTCTCAAAAACAAAGTTCAATTCCATACTATCAATCCAGACTCTGGTCAAATGGCAAATATCTGAATATTCAAATATGAATTTTTCAGAGTAAACCACTCAATTCCAGATAGTTGTGGAGTCTACATTGAAACTCCGAGCGCTCGTATCATGCATATGGGTGATTACAAGATAGAATTTTCCCCTCGCATAGACAAACCAGCAAACCTCGCAAATTATGCGAGAATTGCAGCTCGTGGTATCGATATCCTCCTCCAGGAAACAACCAATTCTACTCGACAAGAATGGACCACTTCTGAAACAAAAGTCTCAGGAGAACTCAAACAAATCATCCAAGATGCTCCGGAACGAGTCATCATTGGAAACTTCTCGACGCTCATTTCTCGTATTCAGGATGTCGTGACAATCGCTGAACAGCTCGGTCGCGTCGTGCTCATAAATGGGCGAAGTATGGTCGACTGTGTAGCAATAACTCGTGAACTAGGTTACCTCAAATGCAAAGAAGGAACTGTAAGAACTCTTGATAGTAGAACCCTTGAGAGTGTCCCGGAAAACAAACAAATAATTATCACAACTGGCGCACAAGGAGAAGAATTCGGTGGTCTCAACAATATCTCTCGTGGAGATCATCAAACCATATCTATCAAACCTCGTGACACTATCGTTCTCTCATCTTCTATCATCCCCGGAAATGAACTCGCCATTACTGACATGATGAATCGACTCAACCGATTTGGTGCGAAGATTATTACTATAAAGGAATTAGAAGTTCACTCAGGTGGACATGGTGGTATGATAGAGCAACGTGTCATGCTCAATCTCATCCAACCAAAATACATAATCCCTGTTCATGGTGACCTCAGTATGCGTTTAACGCTTAAGCGAGAAGCTATCAAAATGGGTTGGGATCCAAAAAATGTTCTCATGCTCGAGGATGGATCAATAGTAGAGTTAGATGAAAAACATAGTCTCATATTTTCTCAGAAAAAAATCCCACTCGAAGCTCTCGGTGTTGATGGTATGAGTATCGGATCTCTAGGGACCCGCGCAGTAAAAGAACGAATACAGCTCGGCGAAGAAGGCGTCCTCGTAATCAATACAAAAGATGCATCTGTAGAATCTCGCGGACTCTTTTTCCCAGACGAAATCGCAGCATCACATGCAGCTATTGGTGACTATGTGAAGAAAGCTATCTGAGCAAAAAAAGCTGATGAAAATGAGAAAAACTTCCGGGAATTCCTCACAAAAGATCTCGGGAAAATGGTACTAAAAGTCTGGGAGAGAGAACCTCTCGTCGTCTGTATTTAATACTGCTCAAAAAATACTTTCTCTTCTGAAATTCAGTAAATATCAAGCATAGAGCGGACTTCGGTAACCATTGCTGGACTCCCACAAATATAAAATTCAGCATCACCTACCCCCCTGATTTGAGAAATTATGTCTTGAGTGAGAAATTCTGTAACTCGACCGGAGCTATGTTTTTCAGGCAGAACAGAAGTCTCTCGAGAACAGTAAATCTGATAGTCAAAAGAAGCTCCTCCTGACCATTGTTCGAGTTCCTCCTGATAAAATACATCTCGCAATTCCCTTACCCCAAATACAAAAAATAATCCACCATTTTCATCGCCATTTTGAATACTTTGTATATGTGATTTGATCATAAAATAAAGTGGGGCAAAACCAGTACCGGTACCTATGAAGACTTTTGGACAATTATTTTTCTGAAGAACAAATCGCCCCATTGGTCACCATATTTGCATCTCGTGTCAGATTTCCTGATCACAGATGGCAACACTTCCACCTTTCCCATCTGTGAGCCTTTTAATGATAAAGAAAATACGATTTCACTCTGCCCAGCTAATCGAATACGAGCGACGAAGCCTTGGATCTCAACCTGTATCGCAGAGGAGAAACTGTCCAGGAAGAACTTCGAGCTTATGGGTAGAGGAATATTCCAACTCATACACATCATATGTAAGCTGTTTTTTGCTCTGAAGAGTCAAGAAAATAGGAGCAGGAGGCATTGAAATAAGGGTTATAGAGAGTACTATAATCAAAACTCTATTTTTTTCCAAATATGAAACGCTTTATTGCCATTTTCTGTATCATTTTTTCAGCCTCAGTGCAGGCTCTCAGTGGAGCTGCACAAGTCCGCGTGGAAGCACTCTACGATGACTATAGAAAGAGATATCTCGCTCCTGTTTCAACAGAAAAACAGATAGAAGTCCTCTCAAAAACACAAAAAGCACTCACTGAATACAAAAAGAGACCAACTCTCTCTGCGGGAGCAAGAGATGTTATATCCTATTTAGAACACCTATTTTGTCATACCCAAAGCCTTCTCACTGGATATTACTGTGAAGATAATTATTACCCTGAGAGTCCGCTCACAAAAAATAAAAATGAATTTACTCTCTCTCAGATCAGAACCCTTCTCATCAATGAGCATAGTAAAAGAAGAGTGGACAAGGGTCTCAGTACTCTCTCAAAATCGAGTGAGCTCGATGCTATAGCTCAGAATTATGCTCTTGAGCTTTGTGCTGTTGGTGAGATAACTCACACACTCAATGGAAGTACGCTCGAAATGCGATTCAAAAGCGGAAACTATAACTATATTTGGTGAGGGGAAAATCTCGGACTCTGACAAGAAAGCATCATGGAGCTCCTTGATCAACTCACTACAAGCTTGTATCATCGTGAAAACATGTACCAAGAAGAATTCCGAGAGCTTGGAATAGGTCAATGCGATAATATTTGGGTACTCAACTATGGAGCACGATAAAAGACAATAAAAAGAGTTCCCAATATTTTACTCACGAAAAAAAATGTGATAAAATAAATATATGACCCAGATTGTCACGCCTGAACTCCCTGAAAAAGCCAAAATCCTCAAGAATTTTTACAATGTTGTAAAAGTATATTGAGCAATATGGATAATATTTCATCTTACAACTGTCTTCTTTTTCGGTTTTATTGTAGGATCGCCTCTTCTGGTTGGTATATTTCTCGGGATAGGAAACATTTGGTCTATGATTATATCGGTCTCAATTGGAACCATCCAGAGAGATATAGCTGCAAAAACTATGTTTGCGGTTGCTAATACCTGTATGATAATTGCAGCAATAGTTTTTCTGTATCTCATCCGTACGACTGATGGGCTCGATTTTAGCCTCAACTGATGAATACTAGAAATAACGCGAACATTTCTTTCCACAGGTTTCAACATGGTATTACTCCTCCTCGCAGGAATGCTCTACGGAACAGTCAAAGAAATCTATGAGATAACATCTATTGCCTATCTACTCAATCATTCAGATGCCTCAGAATATGACTCTGCTCTATCAAGATACAATATCGCCATGGGTATTGGTTCGGTTTGATGAGTATTACTATCCATCTTAGTTCTTTCACTGCGCACAAACTCTATCCAGCTCATTCTCTTTGTACTGATATTCCTCATTATCTGCGCTTGGGTATTTATACAGAATTATTTTGATAACGATCATGAAGTATTCGATCTCAACACAGTAAAAAACCTCAATATTATTGAAAAAACAAAAGATATAGAAAAAAACACAGTTTCATACCTAAAAAACACAGTTTCAACACTTGATTTCCAGAAACTCAAAGGCTCAATGGACTATATAATCATGAAACCAAAAGAGATAACAAAAGAGATAAATTGGGGAGAAATAATTGAAAAAACAAAAATAGAGTACAGAATGCTCTACAAGCTCATATTTGTTAAAACAACACTCGTCCCAGTGTTGCTCTGGTCTACTGTTTCCATTATATTATTTGGATGTTGGGACACTATTGTAATGACATTTTTCATAACATTTTTAGATGAATCACTGAAAAGCTCTGGAGTACAGAACATAATAAGAAGTGGTTTTGTGTTAATAGGTATTCTTGCTGTTCCAGCATACGCATTGCAACTTTTTTGGATAGACAAGGCAAAAACATATGGAAAATTTAACATTATTGTCATGGGTATATTTGTTTCTGCGGTAGCACTGTTTGGTCTATCAATAGCTGGAAATTTTGAGAATCTCATAGGGCTCTTTGTCGTGATGGCATTTGGTACATTGAACAGTACAGGTTACGCTGCTTCATACCCTATGAGTCAGTCTATATTTGCTGACGAATACAACAAGGCTTACGCTCACACCTCAGAGTCAAACATAATTAATGCTGATGTATCCGCAGCTCCCCTAAAGATTCTCAACAACTTCGCAAATGCCTTTGGACTTATATTTTGAGGCGCTTTGATATCATTTATAGGCTTTTCTGGGATGTTCGTAGTTTACGGTTCCGCAGTGCTTTTCTGGGGTATTATGAGTATCAGAAAAAAGAAAATCTGGAATCTCGAATAAAGATGAAAAAAGGTATACGATTTTTTGCTATCAAAAAAAAGATGTGGTAAGCTGATAGCATGACAGTGATGAATGATCTCCAACATCCACAAAAGAGACAAGAACCAACAAAAATTGTTCGTGAGATATTTAACACATCCCACGATATAATTGATTGGGCAAAAAAGGAGGAAAAGAAAATAGAAAAAAAGCACAAATGGGTCAAGAATACAAGATCTGTAATACATTTCTTCTTTTTAACGGGTATTATTTTTGTTATTCTCATACTTCTATCAAACTGGTCTGCCTACAGTGCTTTTGCTCGGGCAATTCTCGTGCCAGAACAACTCGAACAAGAAAGGATAGCCATGGAGTGAGGTCTCGCAAATACACACATCACTGATCAGAAAAGTGCTAAAGATGCTCGAGAAGAGAGACGAAAGAGAATTCTCAACGAAAAAATACAAAAAACAGAGGGGGAAACACCAGAGTTGGGAGCGTCATATTTTGATCAAGATGTTTCACGAGTAAGTCTCTCGGTCAATATAGCACCATACGAAGACAGAATCATAATCCCCAAAATTGGTAAAAACATCCCTCTAGTCAATGTGGAACACCATGATGCTGATACATCAAATGAATGGCATAAAATATTCATGAAAGAGCTCGAAAATGGTATTGTAAAATACCCCGGATCAGCAGATCCAGGACAGGATGGTAATAGTTTTATATTTGGACATAGTTCAAATTTTCCATGGGCAAAATGAAACTACAACGATGTATTTGCACTACTCAATGAGCTCACTAATGGTGATGAAATTATTGTATATTTTAAACAAAAGAAATTTGTCTATGTTGTGAAAAACAAACTTGTTGTAAAGCCAGGCCATGTATCTTCGCTTGGTGGAGATGCTGCAAATAAACAACTCACTCTAATGACCTGTTGGCCACTTGGGACAACGCTTAACCGTCTCCTCGTTGTCACAGAGCTCAAAAATACCTCAGAAACTCTCTAAAAAACTATGGAATCCCTCACACTCTTTCTCTCAAATATGTACTGGATTGATACTATAATTATCCTGGCATTGTTATGCGGATACTACATATTGATTCAAAAAAAATCAGGAAAAATTCTCGAAAAAAATACAAAATATAATATGGAATTATTAGCTATGAGAACAGAATTATACACAGAGTACGAAAAAAATTTCTTTCTCTAAATCGCATCAAAAAAATCAGGAAAAGAAAGTGAGAACACTTGTTCCTGCCCCACAAAGGAAAATCGTTTCCAACGATAAAAAACAAGCTGAACGAGCTGAAAAGGTGTCAGGATTTCCCTCTCAAATATCTGAGAAAAATACATTTCATCACCAGGTAAAAGTGATATACAGGTTATCACACCATTACGAGCTGTCTGCTGCAACGAACGAAGATCTGAGGGGAGACGAAGCGGTGGTGTAATAGAATAATAAGGATTATTTGATACATCCTTATTTTTGAGAAAATTTTTGTCTTTCTCACACCAAAGAATATGTCTCAATGAAATGCTTATAGTAATCAGAGAATCTTCAGGAATAGTATAGTTCTGAGCCTCCATATTCTGGAATCATTCTTCCCGGTAATAAGTAGCAATCAGGTCCACGCTTTCAGCACACGAAAGGCCTGCTATATGAATTTTTCTCGGGTTATCTCACAGAGAATTAATAGCATTTTTAACAACCTGGAGCTCGTACTCACGAGGATACTGCTGAACCCAGTCATCATATCACAAATACGAACCAGAAAAATGTGGGACACTTATGATTTCGCGAGGCGCGAGAGACCAGTCTGGAGTAAGGTAAGAAATTTCGAAAATATCTCATCATTTCCTATATTGAATAGTGTCTTTATCTGAATACCACATAGACTATTCTGCTTCTTTTATGGTATGTCTATAATGCATCCAATCATGGTAAAAAATATGCAGAATTGAAGCAAGAGGGATAGCAAGTAGGACGCCGAGTATACCACCCAAAGCAGCTCAAATAAGAGTAACTATGAGGATATAGAGAGAGGAAAGACTCAGAGTGCGACTCATGACAAGTGGGACCATAATATTTCATTCCAACTGTTGAAAAAGAACATAAAGCCCTATCACACCACCAATCGCCCATATACTCACCTCAGGACTGACGAGAACCATGAGAAATGCAGGAATAAAAGCGATAACCGGCCCCAAATACGGAACAAATTCCATAGCCCCCGCGATGAGCGCAAGTGAGAAAATATGATTCACCGGCAATCAAAGAAGCTGTGCTATAAAAAGTCCTACAAAATTAATAGCAAACATGAAAACCGCTAAAAGAAGCTGTCATCTGAGCCATGCGTGAATAGCATTTCAGATAGTTCTCTGCCTACTCCGAAAATAATGACCAAGATCAGTTGGGAGTATAGCAAAGAAAAATCTCAGGAACACTCGACGCTCGAGGATAATAAAAAATGTCAGCAAGATAAAAAGAAAGAATGTCGTCACAGCAGTAGTGACGCCAGAAGCAAATGAAAGACTCACTGTTGAGAATTGTCAGACTGATTGCTGGATAAAATTTCTCACAATATCAATATTACCAACAAGACCATCCATGATAAATTGTGCACGATTCTCATCAACGATAAAGCCACGAATAGCCTCAATATTTAATTCATTACGGATAATGCCTCCTATATTAAACGGAAGAGTATCTATAACAGGGAAATCCGCTCGAGCCTGCATCTCAAGTGCGTTAGCCGTGTTTACGATATAGATTTTTGAATCCTCTGCTAACCCTACAAAAACCGGAATAATTGAGAGCAAGAATAGGCTCACAATAAGAAAAAGACTCAAGAAAGTAATTAATATCCCCAACACATCAGGAATTTTCCATTTTTTCAGACGACCAACAAAGGGGCTCAAAAGAAGTGAGAAAAAACAAGCAACCAAAAATAAACCTATCAAATCACGCAACAAATAAACAATCCAAACAAGCAGCACAGCTACCAGAGTGGAAAAAATATAGACAATAAATTGACGAGTTTGAGGTGAAGTGAGAGATTTCATGGAATCATTATACACGAAAATATATGTTTTTCGTCATATTGAAGACTCTTTTTCTCTCGTAAATAATTGACTTATAGTAGAATTATTTACTGAGAAATTTTTATTACAAAGAGTGTTTGTAAAATGCAAAAAAAGCTTACCATAAGAGAAAATACATGACAGAAAAAATTGATTTTAAAGTATGATTTGCACTCACCCTGACAATAATGGGGTTTTTGATGAGTATTTTGGTCTTTTCTATGTCCTACAAGGCACACCAAAGAGCCTATCCAGAAGCGCAAACAATCGTACAGGGAGAACAAAAAGTGAGTTTCATAGCAGTGGGAGACATTATGTTATCACGAATTGTAGCGAGACAGGTAGAGAAGTCAGCAAATCCGAACTGGATGTGGGAAAATATCACTCATTTTTTACAATGAAGCGATTTTAATTTTTGAAACCTCGAATCCCCTACCAATGGAACTCCTACATACTCATATGAGGAAACTATGATCTTTAATGCTCCCCCTGCAAACATAGGAACACTTTCAAATATGAATTTTTGAGTTATAAATCTCGCTAATAATCATGCTCTGGATCAGGGAGAACTATGACTCAAAACAACTCAAAAATTGCTAAATGACCGATGAATAATACATATTGGTACAGGAGAAAATCTCGAGGAAGCATGGTCTCCAAGAATTATTGAAAAAAATGGAATAAAAATAGCATTTATAGGAGCTTCATATGCTTCGATAAATGATAATGGCAGTACCTCAAATAATTTTATCGCGCGAATGCAGGATCTATGAAAACTAAAATCTGCACTCGAAGAGGCAAAAGAAAAATCTGATTATATAATAGTGAGCATGCACGGCTGAAGGGAATATACACGAACACCAACAGAATTACAGAATACTTTTGCTCACGCAGCCATAGATAATGGTGCAGATATGGTCATAGGAGGTCACCCCCACTGGACCCAAGGAACAGAATTCTACAAATGAAGGTACATATTTTATTCCCTTGGAAATTTTGTTTTCGATCAAGATTTTAGCCCTGAAACAAAGACAGGAATTACTATAAAAGTTTTTCTGATACAAAGAAATGGTAAAACAAAACTCGACAAAATAGAACTCTATCCAATTGAGATAGATAACTATGGACAGCCACGCCTTATCTCCTGAGAAGCAAAAAAGAAGGCAATAAATGACATAGGACTCATAAATGATATACTCTAATCCATGGAAAACCTAGAATCCCTCTTCCAAACTCATCAGATAAAGTGTATAGAAGAATGTGAAACTATAAATTTCAAAGAAATCTGCGACAAGTATAAATGTTCTTTTTTGGGAAAGTGATTTTTCTCAAGAGCATTTCGTATAGAAAAATCTGATTGGGTCATCAAAGAAGGTCGCTGGGATATAGATATACCCACTATTTTTGGCACAAAAAATATACATGGGCAACCGCTACAAAAACTGCTCAGTCCTTTTTCATATAAATTTCTACCAACAAGGGAGGAGGCATGGAGACAGTATCAAGAATATCTCGTTCTCGCCAGATATTTTGGCTTTTTTGATGAGTCATACAGCTATTATCAGGACTACGAAGCAATAAAAAATTTCCAAAATGGTTTACGATGGAATCTCGATATATTTCGCGGGATACTTCATGGGAGATTTGACATCACTATTCCCGAAAAAATCGGTGAAAATTTCCCGGTTTTTCATAACTTCCTACCACGGGAATATATGAGTTATGGGACCTCTATTTCTCCAGAAAATAGAAACAAAGAAACATCATATATAGCACAACAGTATATCTCAGGCAGTCCGCTTTCTGAGAAAAAAATAGAGGATTTTTCTCGACAAGAACTCTCACAGATATACATTCTCTGCATTCTCATGCTCATCTTCTATATCCAAACAGGTAAAATACCAGACACTCGACCGACAAATGACCCAAAACACTGGTGACAATGGTTCCTCCATACAGAAAACATATTTGTAACGCCCGGAGAAGGCATCAAAATGGTGGATACACGGTGGCTCTGGAATATAGATGAAAATCTCATAAAAAGAGGTGTCGTCATACCAGAACTCATACTACAGAGTGTAATAAAAGCTACGAAAAAAATCAGCAAAATGCTCAGCTAAAAAATAAAAAAAGAGGAAATATAGAGAAGAGAACTTTGAAAATATATATTTGTAGAAATACTATGCAGTATATCAATTCTCTCTTATGAAAAAACATATTGCAAATGCAATCACAAGTATTGGGACAATGTTCTGAATATTAGCCTGTTTTTTAGTACTTACTCAACCATCTTGGCTCTCTGCAGAAATACTACTTCTTGGAGCATTATTGACAGATGCACTTGATGGAAAAGCTGCGAGAAGATTTGGAAGTACACATATCTGACCCTATCTCGATGATATTGCTGATTTTATAAATTTCTGACTTCATCCTGGTCTCTGGATATGGTCAATTAGCGGAAGTATACCACTTGCAGCACTCTATATTTGTGCAATATTTTATAGGCTCGTACGATTTACCTTAAAGAAACAAGACACTCATAACTATTTTTCATGACTTCCTTCACCTGCTGCAGCTATCGGTGTGATGTGAATCATGATAGTACATCCAGAACCAATTGTTCTCGTGCTCACACTCTGAGTCCTCACCTTTCTCACGATATCACAGGTACCGTGTATGCATGTCATGAAACAAAACATTTCAAAAAAATATATATCACTCATTATCCTGGGTTGCCTCGCCCTTCCTGGTATATATGGAGGCGATGTGTGGGCAATCTGATTAGCACAGTTAATAATTACGATGAGCTATATAGCTGCCTCCATCATTCTGCTCCTCATACCTCATTATGTCCTTCACTAATCTCCTGGAAATATTTGTAATATTTCTACCTGCCTTTATCGCAAATGCTGTACCTGTAGTAGCAAAAAATATTCCCTATATCCAAGATTTTTCACAACCAATAAATGCAAGGTTACTCTGAGCCAATAAGACAGTGAGAGGTCTCATGACGGGAGTAATAGCTGCTATATTTATAGGCATAGCTCTTTTCTTTCTGAGATGATTCCTCATAACTTTTTTGCCAAGTTACAGTAACCACTACAACCTCTACTCCGGATGGATAATAAGTGCCCTTATTGGTTGATGGTTAGGACTCGGAGCACTCGTGGGCGATATGGTAAAAAGTTTTTTTAAACGCAGACTCGGCATCAAACCTGGTACAATGTTTCAACCATGGGATGGTATTGACTACATGGTCGGTTCAATTATTTTCTTACTACCTTGGTATAATCCAGGCATTATAGGAAGTATTTTTCTTCTCATCATCTGACCACTCCTCAGCCTCCTTGCGAATACAATAGCCTATCATATAGGTTGGAAAGATTGTTGGTATTAAAGAGTTTTATTGTCGATTATTTTTTGGCCAATTTCCTGACCAACAGTCACTTCGTATTCTTCTTTTTTGAAACTCTTCTCCAGAATATCCTGTAACCAATTCACTCTATTTTTCTGAAAAACCATAAGTACTGCTGAGCCTCCAAGCTCAAAATATCACTTCTCTTCTCATCGTGAAAATCTCTCTCCTACTTTCTTATGATTTGAGATTGAGCCAACATTAGTGGCACCAACTTCGAGCCAGAGTATTTCGCCAAAATTCTCACTACGAATACGCATAAGATGAGACTTATTGCTAATCCATAGTCCAGTACCCAGAATACTATTATCCACAGAATACAGCGGACCATCTCGAGAAATAGAAGAAAGAATCTCTCCATCATCAAAAAAATGAAAACGATGATAATCAGAGAAACGCAAACGACAAAAACAGATATCACCTCCTATAAAATCCTCCACATCTGGTCAGAATAGTTTGAGAGGATTAACAGGGTATCCCTTTACAGAAAAATTATCTACAAGGCTAATATTGCGGAACAATTCGATACATCCATCGGCAGGACTCCCTAGATGTAGATTGGGAAATATAAGAAAGTCTTTCTTCTTTTCACGAGTAAAAAATGCATTAAGTGAACAAAAGCCGCCCACTGGAATCTGGTAACTATAGAGACTGATTTGATACACTCGAGAAAGTATAGCAATCAAATATTTCGAAAAAGGAGTCTGAAATATCCACCCCATAACTCTCGAAAACCATCTCATACGAAAAATAAGGAGCAGAGGGTAGCCGAGAGGGTGATGGTAAACGAATCCGAGGAAACCTTTGTTATGCGTCATGCTCTGATAATACGACGAAAGGCTAGGAATCAATCTAATTATTGACGAGAAATTCAATTGCCTCATGGACTATTCTCCTCATAGAATTTATGGCAACCTCATCTGAATCTCCTAACTGCTCCAATAAAAGCTGAAGACTCCTATAAAGCTTATCTTTCAATCAATTTATGTGGTTATCGCTCATATCAAGACCCGTATCTGAAATATAACCTTTCATCTCATCCATAAATTTTTTCAATGAGTTAGCGATGTCATAAAAAACCTGAGAAAAATCGTAGCCAATATCAACAGCAGAATTTTGAGTACGAATTAACTGGACCCTTTCATATATTTTATTTATGCGAGAAATAGCCACTTCTTCGTCTGAGATGTCTTCATCAGCCTCAGTCAATTTTTCATATTGAGAATCATAATCAATCATTTTTTTACACGCCTTGATTTCAAAATTTATCTCACTCATTGCATGATTTATCCTAATACGATCCATGTCAACAAATTCCTGATTATGATTTGAGGCAAAATAATGAATAAGTAATTTTCTTTCATGTATTCTCTGATGAATAGATCTTAATTGTTCTTGGTAATTATCGACATCAGACACATCAAACTCATTAAAAGAAAAATCAAAAAGATATGATTCCTCTTCTCTCATGCCATCTGGAAGAAACCTACCAAGGATTCGTTCAGAATTGGAAAGACGGAAAATATCCCATAAAAGTCTCAATTCTGTATCCGTACGGGAAGGGGGAATGTTCTGTTTATTATCGCAGAAATCAAATGGATTTTCCATATCATATGAGATACAAAAATCTATCATTTTTTCTTTTATAGTGCGTATATCTATACCACTTTGAATTACCATAGCTGTATATGATTGTTTATCGCGAAGAGTACGAGCTCAGAAAAAATCATCTAAAGCCTCATATCTATCTAATTGATATCTGGAAAGTTGTTGTTGCATGTCCCATAGCGTCTTTTCTAAATATTCTCGCACATGATTATCTGTCAGTCCAACACTGACTATATAATCTGCATAGTCCGCATGATAGGCAACAGGCTCTCCATCTTCATCTAATTCTGCAATTGATTGGAGCTTCAAGGCACCAAATACCTGCCATACCATACGCTCAAGAGATGCAGGCTCGACAACAACTTCACAATCTGGTACGAGCTCACGAAGAGCCTTACGGATAGTACCTACAATATATTCGAGGTCTTCATTAACATAGTGCTTATCTAACGTGGTAATGGGCTCCTATCAGAGTCAACTATAGTCTCATAAAGGTATCAAATTTCTACCATAAGCAGTGAGCAAGAGATCGGTTGCATGACCTGCAATTTCAGACTCAATAGGCAAAAACGATTCTGAATCATTCATAAAACATATTGTATACTATAAATCTACATGTCAACAATAACAAAAGCTACACATCTCTTATGAATTCTCCTGTTTGAATATCCCAGAGTTTTTTATATGCACCATTTTTCTTTTTTAGAAGTGAGCTATGAGTTCCTTCTTCGAGGATCTTTCAATCACCCATAACAATAATTCTATCCATTTGCATGATGGTCGAGAGCCTATGTGCTATAACTATAGAAGTTCGCCCCTTCATGACTTCGTGAAGACTTTCCTGTATAAATTTCTCACTCACAGAATCAAGGGCAGAAGTGGCTTCATCTAGGGCAAGTATAGGCTTATCGGCCATGATAGAACGGGCTAGAGCAATTCTTTGACGCTCTCATCCCGAGAGCTTTATACCTCTTTCACCAACCAAAGTGTTATACTTTTGAGGCATTTTTTCTATAAATTCATCAGCTCGTGCGAGCTGAGCAGATGCTTGCACCTGTTTTCCCCATCGTGTGCTTTGCTCGACAGAATAGCCAATATTTTCGGCAATACTTCTATGAAAAAGTACTGGGTCTTGAGGAACGATACTCATAGATTGACGAAGGGAATCTTGTGTTACATGGGCTATATTGTGACCATCAATAGTAATAGAACCACTATCTATATCATAGAGCCTAAAAAGAAGCTTAAGAAGAGTACTTTTGCCAGAACCAGAGGCTCATACGAGAGCCACTTTTTCACCAGATCGTATATGAAGAGAGAAGTTTTTGAGCACTGCTTCATCGTCAGCATAGTACGAAAAGCCAACATTTTCAAACCGTATTTCACCATCTTTCACCAGAAGATGTGGAGCATTAAGAAGGTCACGAATATCCCCAGGAGAAGACAGGAGATCAATCGCTTCAACCATATCGGAACCTTGGCGATAAACACTTCGAAAAACAAAATTTATATCAACTGCTTGTTCGATAAAAAGACCCATGTAAACTATAACCAGAGTGCACGTTCCTGCTGTGATAGTTCCTTGAGACCAGAGAAATATGAGACCCGAGAGAGAGGCAATTTGCAAGATAAGAATAAAAATTGTCGTCGTAAAAAATATACGGTATTCTTGCCACCACATGCGTCTCTGCAGAACAGTCCAATCACGAACAACACCGTGAAAAGATTTGAGTTCTCGAAGCTGTGTCCCGCAAGTAAGAACCGTGAAGGCATTGGTAAATACATCCGAGATCTGTCCAGAAATACGAGTTGAAGATGCACTCACTGATTTATTAAGTTCAAAATTGCGACGCCAGAGTCGCCCCTTGATGAGAGTGAGTGCAATCATCCACACAGCCATAGCTACTCCGAGATAAATATGCTGAAATCAGAGAACTACGAGCATCACAAGAGCATTAAAGCCAAAACGCAATACTTGGAAAATGAGGGTATCAATAAACTGCCAAGTTGTATCTGCCAATCTCGATATAATCCTGACAACAGAACCACTTGGCTGGCCACTAAAAAAACGATGAGACTGAGTCAATATATGGTTAAAAGAGTCGTGATAGATTCTCTTTGCAACGCCTGATTCCAGAGGAATCAACCAGTATTCGAGTGTTTTCCAAAAAATCTGAACAACAATTATTGTTGCGAAAAAGAAATATGCCGTATCCCACAGACGAGTGATGATATCTGGGCTTATTTCTTGCCCAGCGATTAAATCAATAAATTTTTTATAAAATAGGGGGACAAGGGGGCTCAATATAAATGCGCCAAACATAGGTATGAGAACCATGATAAATGCGTTTTTTTCTTGTAATAAATACTTCCACAAAAAACTGAATATCTTTTTCATAAGATAAGTATAGATAAAAATAATAATCTACTAAAAACACACATTTCAAAACTGTAGTACTACTTCTCTCTCCACACCACATACTCCACAATATCTGCAAATCGTGGATCATCAAACTCATGAATGAGAGTAAGCATATCAGACTCTAGTTGAGTAAGCATCTCTCGCGACTTTTTGATACCAATGAGTGCGACGATACCCTTTCCAAGGTCGACATCTTTACCTGCTCATTTACCAAGTGTTTCGCTATCACTCTCATGATCGAGGACATCATCCTTTATCTGAAATGCACGACCGAGGAGGAATCCAAATCGACGAAATGCTTCAACTTTTTCACTTTCGGCACCAGCAGCCAGTGCACCTCATACGAGAGCTGATGCTATGAATCATCCTGTTTTCTCATCATGTATTCGGAGGAGCTCTTCAAGCGTGAGGGAATCGTGTCTAAGGAGAGTATCTCGAACCTGACCTCTCGTGACACCCATATCTCCAACAGCATGAGCAATTTCCCTGACAACAGAAGCATATCCCGATTGAGCTATCAGTTCAAATCAGAGCGTTTGAAGTGTATCTCCGATGAGGACTGCCATAGTTTCGCCATATTTCTTCCATACTGTCAGTTTACCGCGACGAAGCTCATCGTTATCCATACACGGCAAATCGTCATGCACGAGTGTGAAACAATGGATACATTCTATCCCCAGTGCGACATTCATGACTTGCGAAGACGCAGGAAGTCCCGAGGTTTGTTCATAGGCAATAAGGGTGAGGATAGGACGAAGCCGTTTACCTCCTCCTTCTACCGCATAACGGATAGCTGCCTCGTAGAGTTTTTCTACCTCAGTCTGACTATGATATCGACTTGTAAAAAAAGAATCAAGAGAAGAATTTATCTCATTCTGATAATGAGGAAGCCACGAAAGCATAAGAATTGATTTTATTTCCCGAAATTGCGTTTTACTTGTTCATAAAATGCACAAGCTTTATCAAATTCAGCTTGATTAAAATCAGGCCAAAGAGTTTCTGTAAAATAATACTCAGAATAAGCAGATTGATAGAGGAAATATCCAGAGTGTCGGATATTTCAACCTGTACGCACTATGAGATCGGGGGGAGGGAATGCTCCCGAATCAAGATACTGGAGAAATGTTTTTTCATTCAGTGTGGATGGATCAATTCACTCAGCAATACAACGCTTCGTCGCACGGACTATTTCGTCTTGTCCACTATATCAAAGTGCAAGAATAAACGTCATAACAGTACCAGTACGAGTTACATCAATAGCCTCAAGGAGAAGAGCACGGACATCAGATGGGAGGAGCCAAAGGTCTCCAACTGTTTGAAATTGTATAGATTCTTTTTTGCAAAGCTCTATAAGTTTCGGAATCTTGCGGCGGAGAAGTCCGTAAATAGCAACGAGCTCATCTTCCGATCGCTCAGAGACATTTTCTTTTGAAAGTGCCCAGAGACTCACATGAGAGATTCCAGCAGAGAGACACATCTGAAGAACACGATCGAGAGACTCTCCTCCCTTTTCATGACCATACGAGGGGATATTGCCGAGTTTTTTCGCCCAACGACGATTTCCATCCATGATAAAACCGATATGTTCCATAGAGGAATATAAAAATAATAGTGAAATTGTAGGCAAAGTATGAGAATTTCCTACTCTTTTTTATAAAATCTATATACCATATTATCCCCTATTTTCTATAATTTCTGAATCAAATAGGGCTGGGTCAGCAGAAGTAGCATTGATAAGCTCTTGAAAGACTTGAGATCAGAGTATCCGAACAATTTTTCTTTCACTCTCTTGACGAATAATCGTGGTGTCCCATCGAGGCGGAATAACATCTCTCTCAGCACATCATTGATTACACTTAAAAATCTTTTGTGTGGCCTCTCTAACAGTCAGTTTATGGCTAGCCATTTCATGATGAATGAGCTTCCGATGTGGTCATGAAGCATTCAAATAGACTTCAAACCAGATATCATCTGGCTCTTTCTCTCTCCAATCTCTGTCGAGGTTTGGAAGAAAACTCATGAAAGAAGTATAGTCAAAAAAATAAATGCACAAAAAATCCTCCAAAAATGGAGGATAAAAAGAGAGATTGTCTCGAAAGTCCTGGCGCCTACCTACTCTTGCACTCAAATGAGCACTACCATCGGCACGACGGGGCTTAACTTCTGTGTTCGGAATGAGAACAGGTGAACACCCGTGTTAAAAGCACCAAGACACTCGAGACAACAAACAAATGTTGAATAATCTAAAGAAAAAGTTGCGATGAGTAAAGAGACAAAAAGTAATCAAATGCACACAAAAGCGGAAGAAATACAAATATGACCATTAGTATCGCTCGGCTGAAGACATTGCTGCCCGTACACCTGCGACCTATCAACCTCGTATTCTCCAAGGGGTCTGATATCTCATCTTGAGGTGAGTTTCCCACTTAGATGCTTTCAGTGGTTATCTCGTCCGAACGTAGCTACCCAGCGTCTATGCCAGTAGATCTGACAGCTGGTACACCAGAGGTTCGTTCTTCTCGGTCCTCTCGTACTAAAGAAGAGTCCTCTCAAATATCAACGCTCACAGCAGATAGGGGCCAAACTGTCTCACGACGTTCTGAACCCAGCTCGCGTACCGCTTTAATTGGCGAACAGCCAAACCCTTGGGAGCTTCTTCACCCCCAGGATGCGACGAGCCGACATCGAGGTGCCAAACCATGCCGTCGCTGTGGACGCTTGGGCATGATCAGCCTGTTATCCCTAGAGTAACTTTTATCCGTTGATCGACACCACTTCCATGCGTGAGTGCCGGTTCATTTTCACCGTCTTTCGACTCTGATCGACTTGTAGGTCTCTCAGTCAGGCTGGCTTATGCGAATACACGTCACGTCCGGTTTCCATCCGGACTAAGCCAACCATTGCGCGCCTCCGTTACTTTTTAGGAGGCAACCGCCCCAGTTAAACTACCCACCAAGCACTGTCCCCCGTCCGACTTCCTCGATAAATACTTCCTACAATCCCAAGTAAAGGAGATAAGAAATAAACATTTTACAATGTTTCAAGGAAATTGGACGGGGTGAGTTCAATAAATATTAAAGGGTGGTATTTCACCGTTGACTCCAGAGTTGCCAAAGCCCCTCCTTCATAGTCTCCCACCTATCCTACGCAACAATATTCATTGAACAATACCAAGTTATAGTAAAGCTTCATAGGGTCTTTCCGTCTTGCTGTGAGTAATCGGCATTTTTACCGATATTGCAATTTCACTGGGTCTATGCTTGAGACAGTGCTCAGATCGTTATGCCATTCGTGCGGGTCGGAACTTACCCGACAAGGAATTTCGCTACCTTAGGACCGTTATAGTTACGGCCGCCGTTCACCAGGACTTGGATTCAAGGCTTGCACCTCTCCTCGTGATCTTCTGGCACTGGGCAGGCATCACCCCCTATACATCGGCTTACGCCTTAGCAGAGAGCTGTGTTTTTGGTAAACAGTCGCCTGAGCTCGTTCGTTGAACCCACTTCCGTAAAGTACGGAAATGGGAGCCCTTCTCCCGAAGTTACGGACGCTTTTTTGCAGAGTTCCTTAAGCATAGTTATCCCATACGCCTTAGTGTACTTACACCTGACTACGTGTGTTCGATTACGGTACGGTTTTATATTCAATGCAGATAGCTTTTCTTGGACCCATATTATCGTAGGACAGAGGCACCAATCCCACCGAAGTGGGACGATACCAAGCCAAGTTTCTCGCCCGAAGACTTGAAACCCAGAATCCAATCATTACGGATCTCCGATAACACGACTCGTCACAGTCTGCACACGCGAATAATAAAGTTCAGGAATATTAACCTGATATCCATCGGCTCCACCTTTCGGCTACGCCTTAGGACCGACTCACCCTGCCATGACTGCCATGGGACAGGAAACCTTAGTCATCCGGCGATGGAGGTTTTCACTCCATTTACGTTACTCATACCAACATTTTCACTTCCCGTACCTCCAGCAAACCTCGCGGTTCACCTTCATCGGCATGGGGAACGCTCCGCTACCACGCAATAATTATATTTATTACATTTCCAACTTCGGTTTTTAATTTGAGCCCCGTTGAATTTTCGGCGCAGAATCACTCGACCAGTGAGCTGTTACGCACTCTTTAAAGGAATGGCTGCTTCTAAGCCAACCTCCTGGCTGTCTGAGTAATTCCACTTCCTTTACCACTTAATTAAAAATTAGGGACCTTAGTTAGGAGTCTGGGCTGTTTCCCTCTTGACTACGGCGCTTATCCGTCGCAGTCTGCCTCGTATGCCATTGATAAGGGTATTCGGAGTTTATCAGGGTTTGCAAAAGTTATTCACCTCAACTAGCCCAAATAGTGCTCTACCCCCCTTACTTTGATACATACGGCTATACCTAAATATATTTCGCGGAGAACCAGCTATCTCCGAGATCGATTAGCTTTTCACTCCAACCCACGAGTCATCCAATAGACTTGCAGCTCTAAATGGTTCGGGCCTCCATAGTGATTTCTCACCACTTCACCCTGCTCATGGGTAGCTCTCCCGGTTTCGGGTCTAGTGTACGTGACTTAGCGCCCTATTCAGACTCGCTTTCGCTTCGGCTCCGGATGTTTCTTCCTTAACCTTGCCACACACAACTAAGTCGTTGGTCCGTTCTACAAAAAGTACGCAGTCACTAAATGGATTGCTCCATAAGCTCCTACTCTTCATCAGCATACAGTTTCAGGTTCTATTTCACTCCCCTCTCGGGGTTCTTTTCACCTTTCCCTCATGGTACTAGTTCGCTATCGATCATCTATAGTATTTAGTCTTGGATCATGGTCGACCCTGATTCGAACCGGATTTCACGTGTCCGATCTTACTTGAGAATGTATTGCAACATATGTACGCGCTTTCGAATACGGGGCTTTAACCCTCTATGGCTTACCTTCCCAGGTAATTTTTCCTCACCGTACAAAACATTGTCTGCTTTACAGATTGCAGTAAATACACCTCGCAACACCACCGCACCAACGGTCTGTCCTTACAGTGGGGTGGTTTAGACTGTTCCCGTTTCGCTCGTCACTACTCAGGGAATCTCATATTTGATTTCTTTTCCTTTGCTACTTAGATATTTCAGTTCACAAAGTGTCCTTCCGTCATAGACGGATCACCTTAAAAGGTGGGGTTTCCCCATTCGGAAATCCTGAAGTGTTACGCTTCTTAACAGCTTCTCCAGGCTTATCGCAGTTTAGTACGTCCTTCGTCGGGTATAGATGTCAGGGCATTCACTGTATGCCTTAATGTAGTATTTCTTCCATCGCTTTTGTGTACACTCTCACTACTAATTGCTTTTTACTCATCACAACTTTTTCTTAGATTATGTACAAGAGCACGCTCTTATAATAATCAGTACACAAAGAAGGTGAAGGCTTCACTTTAAAAGAGGTAGTCCATCCGCACGTTCTCGTACGGATACCTTGTTACGACTTAAGCCCAGTCAACATCTCTACCATGGGCCCTCTTATTACTTAAGGGACTTCCGGTAGGTACATCTTCCATGCTTTGACGGGCGGTGAGTACAAGACCCAGGAACATATTCACCGTGACATATCTGATTCACGATTACTAGCAATTCCAACTTCATGTAGG
>JAGOOR010000009.1:22632-28194 GCA_017992415.1 Candidatus Altimarinota bacterium | reverse complement strand
GGGTCACCAAAAAATAAATAACTCCTTTCTGGGAGTTTTTTTGACTCTACAGGACTTACCCATAGAATCGCCATGAATATTATAAGAATGGAGAGTTCGCATAGTGGTCTAGTGCGCACGCTTGGAAAGCGTGTGTGGGGCAACCCACCAGGAGTTCGAATCTCCTACTCTCCGCCATTTGTTATATCTTGGAATTTGTAAATATTTAGAACTTAATAAACTGATACAGAAAGATATTTAAATAATATTCCTTTATGAAAAAAATTGTAATTGCCATCGTTATAATCGCTTTGGGAGTGGCTGCATTTATTGTATCTAGAGATAAGGAAACTAATGATGGGTTCAATCTTGTCTTTCGGTACGGAGTTGGAGCTAAAAATGAACTAAATACTTTCAAGCAGACATTCAAAAAGGATATGGTAAATAAGCCGTCAATCACCATAAAAATGAAGCTTTCAGATGAGGAGCTTGTTGGTATCCATCAGAAATTAAATGAAGTGGATTTATTTAATGAAATATCTTCATATCAGCAAAAGCTAAAAAAAGAACAAGAGGAATATGAAGAAAAAATAGCAAAATGAATAGAGCCTTGATTACCTTTTACAGAAGAACCTTGTTCAAAATACTATATAAAGGTTGATGTTAATTCAGCGCAGAAAGATATCCGTTGGGACTGTCAGGTCAGAGCTCCTAAAGTTAAAGAATTCTTACAATACATGTATCGAATTATTGAGTCGCAAGAAGAATATCAGAAATCACCAACACCTAAGGCTGGATATCTCTAGTATTATTTATGGCTGAGTCAATTTAGCACAAAGTAATTACCATTTTTATTCTGAGAAATATTCTTCAGCTTTTTTCCAGTCAACTACATTCCAGAATGCCGCAATATAATCGGCTCTTTTATTTTGATGCTTGAGATAGTACGCATGCTCCCACACATCGATGCCTATGATAGGTTTTTCTCCGTCTGAGAGTGGTGTATTCTGTCCTATTGTCTGACGCAGAGCGAGCTTACCATCTTTGTCCTTGACGAGCCACGCCCACCCAGATCCAAACACCGTGAGAGCTTTTGCCGCAAATTGGTCTCGGAATTCATCAAAACTCCCAAATGTATCCTGAATAGCTGTAGATAATTGACCAGTTGATAAGACCCGGTTAAGAGGATTAGGAGTAAGAATTGACCAAAAAAATGAATGATTCAGATGACCTCAGAGATTATTTATGACTCCCTGTTTTTTCTCAGAATCCACTTCATCCAGATGAGAGAGAAGTTCTTCTGGAGAGTACTTCTGGATGATATCTGTTCATTCGAGGAGTTTCGTATAGTTAGTGATATATGCCTGATGGTGTCGACCATGATGAATCTCCATAGTAAGTGCATCAATATGAGGTTCTAGTGCATCATAAGGAAATGATAAATCTGGGAGTGTGTGTGTCAGCATATTTTTAAATAAAATAATAAATATTATCCATACTGAGGAGATTATCTTGTGAGTCAAAATAAACACCTTCTCATTCTAGTATATTGCGTTTCTCTGAAACTCAAAAAGCATACCCTCCAATTGTACCATCAGTTCTGATAACACGATGACAAGGAACTCATGGTGCATCTGGATTTCTCGTTAACGCTTGCCCTATGGCCTGAGCACTCCTACATCCTATGAAATCTCCCAATATCTTATAAGTTGTCACCTTGCCTCTTGGGATAAGCTTAAGCACAGAGTAAACTCTTTTTTGAAAATCTGTCATTTCGTTATTAATTCTTCATGAAAAATGGGAACTATTTGCCCCTCGGCATACCATAAAAATCAAGACCTTTCTGATCAACCATACTCTTTGTATGAAAATTTTTCTTTTTTCCTTTTTTGAAGAATCCTCGCTCATCGACTATCCCGGCCTCGAGAAGAGTAGGAAAACTCTTTGAGATGAGTTTTTTCTTTGGCCAGTTTTGTTTATTTTCGAGATAATGTTTCCTTTTTTTAAAGGATTGATTGCTGCGAGTTTGCCCATTTTCACTCCCTATGAAAACTTGATAGGTAGTTTTTTTTACATTTTTAGAAAGACGACGAGCTTTTGCTTGCGCCTTTACAACTGATCATTTGAGCCCATGTTTATTTGCCATATATCTGCTATGGTACGAAAATGGAAAAAAAATCAATGAAAAAACACTACTGCCTCTGTTCAATTATTCGTCGAATAATAGCAAAAACATCTTTCCTCTGGGCTATTTTTGAAACAGGAAAATTAAATGTATTTTTCACAAGTCAAAGACTAAAAGCAGTACCAATAACATTTGTTTGCCAAGGCTCAAATTCACCACCACTATATTGCTGAATTCTGATGTTGGAAGCGCGAAGAAGCATACTAACAGCTTCAACAAGGGGTAATTCTTCTTCCGGTTTAAAATAATTTCCACCTTCTTGTGTAATAATTCATCGGCTCAAAGCATTCTCTATAATAGGACATGCCCAAGAATTTGGACGACGAGCAGATACATCCCAAAAAATTCACAAACAAGTATACGAATTAGGAATATAAGCATTCGATAATTTCATAGCAAGTGCTACTACTTCCTGACGAGGTATTTTTCCTGTTAAATTATAAGCACTTGTCGAATTTTTCTTTTCTATATAGCTAAGTCTTGCTAGATATTCGTGGTCAGAGAGACGGGCAAGGTTATTTTTCTGTGCAAAAAATTCTTCTTTATTTTGGTTAGTTGTCTGAAAAAACAATTGCTCTTCTTGTATAATTTTTTGTTTTTTGCTTAAGGTATCTAAATAGAGAGAAGCATCAACAACATATTCACCTGATTCATTCGCACGGAGACTCTCATTAAGACTCTCATAAACAATACGCGGAGATACTGGTCCAAATTGATTAAAGCCAAGTGCGACAATTCCTGCAATCATTGGCGCAGAAAAAGAAGTACCACTATCTGTATCATAATCAACTCAATATTCTTTATTAAAAAGGGCTATTGACGTAGAAAATATATTTTCCCCTGGTGCAAAAAAGTTAACACAAGAACCATAGTTAGACCAGCGCGCACGGTTTCAGGAAATACTGAGAGATCCAACTCCAATGGAATATTTTTTAATACCATTATTATTACAAACCGGTGAAATAGGATTAACCCCTGTATTTATACCACTATTTTTAAAAGAAAGTACATCTCCATTTCCAGCTGCCACAACAACAACAATCCCATTTTCATAAGCCATTTTCATGACTTCATCATATTGACTACTATAGATAAACTGACTTTGACCAAGGCTTAAATTAATAATATCTGCTTTCTTATCGATAGCAAAATACATCGCATTAATAATATCTTTTTCTCGTGCATTTCATTTAAAATCAAACACCCTAAGAGGCATAATAGAAACATTCTGTGCTATGCCCGCAATTCATCGGTTATTATTAGGCTCTGCTCAGATTATACCCGCGACCATAGTACCATGTTTACCTGTTGGAAAATTATCAGGAAGCTCATCTCAAACAAAATTTTTTATTTTACTAGAACCATACGCAGAACCACTTTCAATCCAGATATTATTTGTAAGATCGGGATGGTTAATGTTTATGCCATCGTCTATAATCGCAACGACCACTTCATTATTTTTTGTAACCTTGCTCCACGCTTCCGGAATATTGAGATCCTGTAAATATCCCTGCAAATGAGAAAAAGTATCACTACTAACAGGCTTATTTTTATACACACCTTTTTCTATATCTTCTTTGAGCTTCTCAATAGCCTCTATGGATTCTTGTATCTGTTCTTTACTGCTCGCATAGAGGCGGGCCAGCTCATAATACTCTAGAGCATTTTTTGTATCATTTTTATTGAGATAGACTGAAGCAATATTGAAGTGAGCCCTATATGACTCCGGATTAAGAGAAATAATCTTGGTGTATTGTTCTATTGCCTTGTCCCACTGGGAGCGACGAAAATAATTATTTCCTAAATTTAAGTAATTTTCAATATCGGTGCTGATGGCTCGGAGTGATGATACACACTCATTGTAAGCATTTTCTATACTAACAGCCTGAACAAAAAGATATGAGAGATTCTGACCAATATGATTTTTTCGTGGGTCGCTAGAAGGTAGAAGTCTCCAACTATCCATAGCAAAAACTACTTGAGTTTTAATAGCGTTATAGTCACCCCCTTCCTTACTACAATCTTTCAAAGCGTAGGAAAACCCACACTGGATAAATGATAGAAGCAGAATAAAGAGAATTTTTCTCATACCTCTTGAGTATACCCTTCTTTTAGTCTTGAGTCAACTTTCTGGTGAGGATTTCTGTGAATATTTTTGGATTACCTTGCCCCCTACTCTCTTTCATACAATTTCCCACGAAATAGCCAAAAAGATTAACCTTTCAAGCTCTATATTCAGCTATTTGTGAAGTACTATCTGCCAATACTTTGTCGACAATAGACTCCATCGCACTTGTATCATTTACTTGTCGGAGTCATTTTTCATCAATAATTGCATCTGGATCGCCACCTTGATTCAGGAGGATTCGTACCACTTCCTGTGCAGTTGTAGAGGATATTTCATCATTTTGAAGCATATTGACGACTTTTGAGAGAGCTTCTGGCGTGATTTTGAGAGTAGAAAAATCTATCTCTTCGTCACCTTTTTTGAGGATTCAGAGTATTACTGTGAGGATCAGAGAAGCAGATTTTTTTGGTTCATTGGTCAGAGAAACTGTTTTTTCATAAAAATCAGACATAGCCCTCTCAGAGCTGAGAATGCGAGCATCATCAGGGAGAAGTTTCCATTCATTCAAATATTTCTGGCGACGATCTATCGGGAGTTCTGCAATTTTTCGTTCGTCAATAAACTCCTGTGTGACGACGAGAGGTGGTAGATCGGGCTCTGGGAAATATCGGTAGTCCATCGCGTCTTCTTTTGAACGAAGCGAGTGACTCTCCCCTGCGTCATCATCCCAACCACGAGTTTCCTGATCGAGAGTTCCATTTTCATCGTAGATTTCTGTCTGTCGTTTTACTTCGGCATCAATAGCTCGTCCAATCTGTTGAAATGAGTTGAGATTTTTGAGCTCAACCCGATTACGGAGTTCCTGACTCCCCTCTGGTCGGAGCGAAATATTTACATCACATCGGAGTTGTCATTTTTCCATATCAGCATCACTCGCACCGGTAAATCGCATGATTTTTTGCAATTCCTTGAGATATTCGAGGACATCTTCTTTCCCTCTAAAATCAGGCTCTGTGACTATCTCCATGAGAGGACTTCCTGCACGATTAAAATCAATGAGAGATTTTGTAATAGAATGTTTTGATCAGCCCGCATCAGCCTCAATATGGATACGTTGAATATTAAATCTCTTGAGTTCCTCACCAACAAATGCATCGAGATGACCATGTTCAGAAAGTGGGTAAAAAAGCTGAGTTATCTGATATCCCATTGGCAAATCTGGATAAAAATAGCTCTTACGATCAAACTGAGAAAATGTATTCACCGTCATACGAAGACCATGCGATGCACGAACTGCGAGATCGACAACACCTTCCGAAAGTATCGGAAG
>JAGOOR010000009.1:0-22532 GCA_017992415.1 Candidatus Altimarinota bacterium | reverse complement strand
ATCCCATTGGCAAATCTGGATAAAAATAGCTCTTACGATCAAACTGAGAAAATGTATTCACCGTCATACGAAGACCATGCGATGCACGAACTGCGAGATCGACAACACCTTCCGAAAGTATCGGAAGAGCGCCAGGAAGTCCAAAAGAAACCGGTCATATATTAATGTTTGGATCGCGTTCCAGAGCGACAGCATTTGGCTCACCACCAAACATCTTGGTAATACTTCCCACACGGACATGGGTCTCGAGACCGATAACTATTTCGTATTTCATATGTGCTGAATTGTAGGGATTTTTCTGATATGACAAATAGGGTAATTTGACAAGTACAATATATTGTTAATATTAATAATATGGACAATATAATAATGGTATCCTGAACAGCACAAGATAGTTTAGATGTCGCACTTGAATCACTCTCAGATGAAATTCCTGTCTCAGACTTAGTCGATCAGCATAATGAAAAGTATTGGTGAGAATGGAAAAGAATCTTAAAAATTTGAGAAACACAAAGCGTTGTAGAGATAACAAGAGGAATAGTTGACGGGTATGTGAATTTTGATTTTAAGGATTCCGGAGACGTAACAAAATTAGTTCAAGAAGTTAGAAAAAGAATACAAGTAAAGGATTTCCCCCTCGAGATACTAACAACCAAGTTAGATTGTCTAGGGCTCAAATCAACAACCGTTAATCCTTTAATGAAAAAAATCAGCTATGCTTTTGAGTTGATTTTATTTGAAGGAGATGAAGTAGAAATAGAGAGAATGAGAGGTTTGTGAAAAGTAAGTACTTCCGAAATTAAATCTTTTCTCGACAAACATAATTTGTGGTTTTATGGATACAAATGAGGTAGGCATTTTCTAAAGAGAGATTTTCGTTTTCAAGATTTTTATAAAAAAGTATCGGGCGAAGATTTTTAACCTTTCATCCCCTCTATCATCTCCGGAATAAAGTCTTCGAGGGAGATTCCGAGGAGTGTCTCACATCGACGGCAATGATCACGGCTCACGCCTGCAGCAAATCCTTTATCTTTGAGTTTTTTCATAACAGAGGTGACCTTTACTTCATCGAGGGATTTTGACGGAGTCATGCGAGAGCATGCCCAGATAAATCCTGAGAGTTCATCGACACTTGCCAGATATTTGCGTAAATCAGTATCGAGTTCGTGCTCTGGGAATTTCTCCTCATAGTGAGAACGGATATCCTCGAGCATCCCAACTGGAGCATTCATCTCGGAGAGAATTTCCACGAGTGATTCGCCACAGTGCCGTTCTGCATCCTTCTCCACGAGATCCCAATCAACATCATGAAGTGTACCAACAGCATACCAATAGTCTGCATTTTTACCGTTTTTTTCACCGAAATATCGCATACATCGTCCGACGGTGAGATTATGATCTTTTGTTGTGGTAGAATATTTCGTGAGTGTTTCCTCTATAATTGGTAGATCTATTTTTATATGACCGTGCGGGTCGGAATTATCATTTGAAAGTCCTCCTTTTTTATTTTTTATTTCTTCTTTTTTCTCTGGATTGTTAGGCTTCATGAGTGGAAACATGACCACATCTCGGAGATTATCCTGCTGGGTGAGGATAGCAATGATACGCTCGATACCCATACCAAATCCTGCTTGGATAGGCATACCATATTCCATAGCACGGACGAATTCCATATCAGCGCTCGTTGCCTCTTGATCGCCACCTTCTTCTGCCTTGCTTTGCTCAGCAAAATTTTCCATCTGACGGACAGGATCGACGAGCTCGCCATAAGAATTAATGATTTCCCAACCATTAACCACCACTTGCCACTTTTCACATTTACGCGGATCAGCATCACTGATTCGTGCGAGAGGTGCGATGATACTCGGATAATTGTAGACAAAAGCAGGGCCCGTGATTGTTGGCCTGAGGACTTTCTTGTAGAGATAATCAATGAGTGTCATCGTCCCCATCTTGTCCATTCCCTCAAACTCTATCCCCTTCCCACGAATATCAGCACGAAGACGGTCTGCATCATCAGCAGTGTAGGAAGTGATATTGAGTCCGCTCGCCTGATTGACTCATTCGACATAATCAATACGAGGCCACGGGGTCGTAAAATCAACCATTTTTGGATTTCCCTCTTTATCTTTCACTTCAAATTTTCGTTCGAGCTTGAGTGTTGTGAAAATATGGTCAAACATCTCCTGCGTGAAATCCATATCCTCATGGAAACTCTTATACACATTCTGATGCTCGAGCATATAGAATTCCTGGAGGTGACTCGGATCAGAACCTTCATTACGGAAGCTCGGAGCAAGGGTAAATACGCGTTCAAAACCTCCTACTGTTGCTTTTTTGAGCTCTGTCTCATTACAAATACGAAGATAAAAATCGAGGTCAAAATCATTGTGATGGGTCACAAAAGGCTGTGCCGCTGCACCAGATGCCGCCGAAGTCATAACAGGACAATCAATCTCGAGGAAATCATATTTCCAATAAAACTCACGAAGTGTACGGATAAAATCAGCTCGAAATCTCATACGATCACGCGTTGACTCGTTAAAGATCATATCGAGATATCTCTGCCTATAAGCTGTTTCCTGGTTATCCTCGCCTATACCATGAAATTTATCACCGAGAGGTCGTAGCGCCTTTGAGAGAATTTGAAATGAACGAACAAAGACCGTTAGTTCACCTTTAAGAGTCATAAAGAGCTCTCCATGAATACCCACAATATCACCTGCATCGACATATTTTTCAAATATTTTAAACGCAGAAACTTTTTCTTCTCCCACCTCTGTCATTTCTTCCCCATCCTGACTCAGAAGACAAAAATCCCGAGAAAGGGCAAATTGTATCTGACCAGAAGAATCCTGCAGAGTACCAAATATCAGCTTTCCAAAACTACGTATAAGTACAATACGCCCCGCAGTATGGACTGTGTTTTTTGGATCTGGAATAATCTCATCTATCTCACGAAAACTATCCCCTTCTGCTCATGCACGAATATCCCCTATATCCTGCTTATCGGGAAATCTATCTGGATAGAGTTTTACTCCGAGAGTTCGGAGAGTATTGAGTTTCTGGAGACGGACTGAACGCTCGTCATGTGGGTCTGGAGAGGTCATAATAAAAGTATGCAGATATTGTATAAAAAAATAGGAAAAGACTAGTCTTTTCCTATTTTTGCTGAGATGGTGAGACTAAGTAACCGTAAAATCAAAACCTTCCTTTTTCGCATTAGTCACTTTCACAGAAGTGACTTTTTTACCAATCATGCGATCAGCAATTTCATCCTCGATTTTCGTCTGAATATAGCGACGAACTGGTCGTGCGCCAAATTCTGGATTATACGTATCCTTGAGAATTCTATCAACCACAGGCGTAGCCCATTCGAGGGTGACGTTGAGTCCGGCAAGTCGTTTTTGAAGCTCTGCAAGCTGTAGAGCAATGATTTTCTTGATAACCTTGGTATCGAGTGGTCGGAAAACAACGACTTTATCAATACGGTTGATAAATTCTGGAGAGAAATACTCATCAAGACTCTTCACGACTTTTTCCTCAATTTGCTCAAAATCATCAATGATTCTATCCTTTGTTGCCTCTGTCACATCGAATCCGATTTTTGCAGCTGTTGTCGCAAATTCCTCAGAACCAATGTTAGCCGTCATGACAATAATTGTATTTTTGAAGTTTACTTTGCGTCATTTTCCATCACTGATGACGCCATCTTCCATGATCTGGAGGAGAAGATTAAATATCTCTGGATTTCCTTTCTCTATCTCATCGAAGAGAACTACTGAATAAGGCTTTCTGCGGACTTTTTCTGTAAGCATACCTCCTTCCTCGAATCCCACAAATCCGGCAGTCGTACCAATCAGCTTTGAGCCAGAATGCCTCTCAGAAAATTCAGACATATCTATCTTTATGAGAGCCTTCTCATCTCCATAATACTCCCGAGCAAGGACTTTTACGAGCTCTGTTTTACCAACACCAGTTGGTCATAAAAAAAGAAAACTTCCGAGTGGACGCCGCTGATCAGAGATACCTGCCTGAGATCGCTTAATAGTAGAAACAATTGATTTAATAGCAGTGTCTTGACCAATAATTTTCCCCCCCATATGTTTTTCGAGGTCTTGAAGTTTCTTGATATCTTCAGCGGAAAGTGTCTTCATGGGAACACCAGTGATATCGTGAACGACTTTTTGGATATCAGCAGACTGGATGTGATGTCGTTTTTCTCGAGGAATAGTGATTTTTCTTCGTTTTTCTCGAATCGTATTTTCTATTTCCATGAGCTGATCTTTTGCCCGAGAAGCCTTGTGATATTGTTGTGAAGTTACGAAATCTGTAATATTTTTTTGAAGAGTTTCCGCTTCGAGTTTGAGAGTTTTTATCTCATCTTCAGCATGGACATAAGTCATACTCTTCGCACTACATGCTTCATCGATGAGATCAATAGCCTTATCTGGAAGAAATCGTTCAGTCATATAACGAACAGAGAGTTCTACTGCTTCATCGATAGCATCATCATCAATGATAAGGTTATGGTAATCCTCAAAAGTTCCTCGAAGTCCACTAATGATTTCTGCCGCTACTTCTTTGGATGGCTCATCTACTTCTATTTTTTGAAAACGCCTCTCCAAAGCTGCATCTTTTTCTATATATTTCTGATATTCAGAAAGTGTCGTCGCGCCAATAATTCGAATCTTTCCTCGTCCCATAGCGGGTTTGAGAATATTTGCTGCATCGAGCATCCCCTCTGATCCACCAGCTCCTATAATTGTGTGTATTTCATCGATAAAGAGAATGACTTCATTTTCGAGTTTTGTTGCTTCTTCGATCACCTGCTTCATACGGATTTCGAATTCACCGCGATATTTCGTACCGGCCACGAGGCTCGTCATATCGAGGACGAGAAGTCTCTTATGCTGCATCGCAAATGGTACAGTACCCTCTGATATACGACGAGCTAATCACTCCACAACAGCAGTTTTACCAACGCCGGGATCTCCAGTGAGGACGGGATTATTTTTTGTCTTACGATTGAGAATAGAGATGAGACGGTCAATTTCTTTTTCTCTACCTATAATGGGGTCAATCTTCCCTTCAGTTGCTTCTTTTGTGATATCTGTACAGAAAAAATCAAGAGCCGGGGTCTGACTATCTTGTTTCTTTTGATTCTGATCTTGAGAATTATTCATTTGGGTAAAAACTGGGTTCTGATCGACATCTTCCATAGCTACACCACTGAGAAGACCTTGTTCCAAAACATTCATTATCTTTCCTAAATCTGGCGTACCACCAGTAGTACCAGTCTGAGAACGATTAAACTCAATCAACGCTCACTCAAAATCACGAACATTTATGCGTATAAAATCGAGGAAATCGAGAAACCATGAATTACTCTGTTTAATAAGCGCGAGAAGAAAATCCTCTATACCAATATTCTTTTTTTCAAAGCTTGCGGCAACTTTTACACTTGCTACGATGATATTCCTCAGAAGCTCGGAAATACCAGTATAATCACCACTTCGATTCACAAGAGGTGCGAATTTTGGATGTGTCATGACATCGAGAAAAACTTTTTCATTGATACCAAAATCATTAAAAATAGCAAAAACATGTCATTTTTTAGAACGCAATATTTCCATGATGATGTCAACAGACTCTAGGGAAGAAAATCATTGCTGTTTTGCAGAGTTTTCTGCTGTAAGTAGGTAGCCTTTATACTCTGGAGTGAAATTCTTAAACATAGGTAAAATTGGTAGAAAAAGTTGCTAAAAATATAACAATATGATAATCTGCTTCTATATGAAGTACAAATCTTTTTCAATTCTTTTCCTTGCCGTTTCTCTAGTTTTCGGTCATATTACATTTTCTGAAGGAGAAAGTAACACAAATACCGGTTCAACAAGTTGGTGGATGCAGAGTATCCCTGAAGCATCTATACTCAATGATGTTAGTGCTATACAGTCTGATATATACGAACTCGCTTATTCAGAAAATCGTTTTGCTGAATTAGAAAATACTTTCCTAGAATCACGGGAACTTCTGAGTGAAAATAGAGACGAATTAGAAGCATACATAGAAAAAATAGAGCAGATGCAAAACGATATTAAGCAAAATATCGAGAAAAGTAAGAACGAAAAAGAACAATTAGAAAATAATATTGTCACACTAGAAAAAGAAATCATACTCATGAGAGAAAGACAAGAAGAAACAAAAAAATATATCAGAAAAATATTGATCGATAATTACATGATTTCTCCTGAAGAAAAAAATAATGTATCTCTGTACGAAACATTCTTCTTAAAAACATTTGGCTCACACATGTCAGAAGAAGATGCTCTAGATACCCTGCAAGACTCAGCATCCCAACTCTTAGAAAGACAAAAGTCAATCGAATCCGAACTTTCTGAGCTAGGCAGATCTGTGGAATTAAAGATACGGGCGAAGAAACAAATACTTACTCGACTCGAAAACTATCAAGAAGAACTCGCTGATACCAACGATATAAAAAAAGAAGTACTCTCTCAAACTATCGTTGAGCAAAGTCTCCAAAGAAAAATAGAAAAAGTAACTATTAAAAAGGAATCTATAGGTGTAAAAATAGAAGAAAAATTCGCAGAATATGAACAAACCCTTCAATCAAAATTAACACAATATAACTGTGAAACAAGGTGAACTGCAGTATGTGTATGGCTAAGAGGATATATCCAAGCTGAAAAAGATCTTATCTCAAATAAGGTAGTAACTAATAAGTGGGGTTGGCCAACCTCTCCAGATAATTGATTCTGATTTCATTTTCGTGACCAGAAATATTTTACCTCAATGAATCAACATCACACCTGATTAGATATACTCGTAGCCCCGGGTCTTCCTATTCGAGCGATGTGAAATGGATACATAGTTATGAAGCAGAACCCAAGTGGTAATTTTGCATGAATCGTGATCGTGAAACATCCCGAGTGACTCATGTCTATGTATATTGGTGTTAACCCCGGTTCTAATGCTCTTTTTTCTCAGGTAAATATTGGTGATATAATAGCAACCTCTCGGGAATATCTGGAACATAGTGGCAAAAATAATGTTCATATTGAACTCTATCAAAATGGAGTACAAATTGATCCGCTAGAAAAAATAGATATCGCAACAATTCCAGCAAATATAGTCCCCGCTCGTTACGGGTGGAAATACATTGATGATCTAAAAAATAACCAAAACAATCCGAGTGTTGTTACCCTCAAGAAACAAATAGGGTTTTTCTATCTCGAATGAGAAAATGAGGCTAGGAGACAACAGGCCCTTCTCGAGACTTACGCAAGCAATGACTTCAGGGATAGAAATGTATGGGTTGAGGAAAGTATTGCTGAAAGTATAGACCCCACTTTTGTTCTCTGTATAGGACTTGCAGAGAGTACATTAGGAAAAAATCTCACAACTGATGGAAATATAGGAAATGTCTGAAATACTGATAGTGGCGCTCGAAGAGACTACGACGGACCTCGTGAAGGTATTCGGGCAATTAGCTCTGTACTCAATAACAGATGGCTCTGAAGATACACAACTATTGATCAACTCTCTGGCTGGTGAAATCCTATAGGGCCTATCTACGCTTCTTCTCAAACAAATTGGCATGAAAATATAGTAAAGTGTATGTCCGCTATCAAAGGGAAATATGTAGGAAATAAGGCGAATTTTCGTCTCACAAAGGCAGCTCTTCTCCTCTATGAGAGGGAATGATTCTCTCAAAAACAAGATTCATAAAAGTGTATAGAAAATATTTTTAACTGTTTCGCAATAGGGCAATATTTCACTCTGAAAAAATCGCGTTAGAGTAATCGCATGCAAGAACACAAAGACATTGATTATCCTCTGCTATTTTTAGTCTTATCTCTCATCCTATTTGGATCTATAATGATTAGCTCTGTGAGCGTCTACGATTCCTATAGAATTACAAAAAGGTTAGTAGAAACTGGAAGTATAGCCGAGCCAAACAATTGGCGTTTTATTCTAAGAAATATCCTCCAGGCAGGTATATGACTTGTTGCAATGGTTGTGGCTATCAAAATCCCCTACTTGTGGTGGAAAAAACATGTAAAAACAATAAGTATTTTTGTATTAATAATGCTGGTACTAGTACTCATCTTAGGAATAAAAATCAATTGAGCTCGATGATGGTTTGACATACCTGGTATCCCTTTTTCACTCCAACCAACAGAATTTTTAAAACTTTCTGTTATCCTATCTGTTGCGGCATTCTGCGCAAAATACAAAAATTTTCTAGGAAATACCTCAGAGTGATTTATCCCTTTTCTCGGAATTGTTTGACTCCCCTCTTTTCTAGTCTTATTGCAACCCGATCTTGGTGCATTATTAATCATAATTCCTGTAGCTACAAGCATATTTTTCATAGCAGGAGGAAACGTACGGGTCATACTCATATTATGAATTAGTGCAATGGTGGCATGATCTCTCCTCTATGTACTCGGCAGATATGATGATCCAGCTGATAGGGGACAATTTTCGTACATATACGACCGCATGAACACCTTTGTACAGTCTAGTCGCTCTGCCATAGAAAATAACACTATGCACCATCAGAATAAACAAGCCTTGATCGCTATAGGAAGTGGTGGACTTCTCGGGCTTTGATTTGGAAATTCGGTCCAAAAATATTGATATCTACCAGAACCTCAGGGGGATTTCATATTTTCAGTTATTACTGAAGAACTTGGTTTTCTCGGTGCATTTACAATCATATGTATATATTTAGCAATTATTTATCGTGGTTTTATGATTGCATCTTTTTGTGAAGAAAATTTCGGGAAATTTGTAGCATTTGGGATTACTGTCTGGATCTTTTGGCAGATGGCAGTAAACATAAGCGTTAACCTCAGTATATTCCCAAACACAGGCCTCACACTACCATTTGTGAGCTACGGAGGCTCATCTCTCTTGATGATGCTTCTCGCCGTGGGCATTCTACTTTCAATATCTCGTACAGTGCCAGCAAACAAAAAAAATATCCGTACTGTGATTCAATATTATCTCTTGAGAAAGCCACGCAGATAATAAGATGATATATTCATTTTTTGTCTAGAGGGAAAATTTGCATCAGAGAGCTATTTAGTCTATACTGATTCTGTATTTAATTATTAATCGCATCCTATGAATGCACTCAAAAGGTACACATACATCACTATCGGTACACTTGCTACAGCTCGTACGACTCTCGCAGAGATAGAACCAGGTCTCGATCGTATCGATGATGGTCTCAAGGGGCCTAACACTGGAGATCCTATTACCACTATTCAATCCTTTATTAAAGGGCTCTTGACACTTCTCGGTCTTGTCATGGTAGCTATGGCACTCTGGGGTGGTTGGAAAATCCTTACTTCTGGTTCAGAAGATGAAGGAAAAGAAGCAGGAAAGAAAATTATCATCAATGCCATTATCGGTATCGTTGTTATCTTCTTTGCCTGGACTATCACCAATCTTGTCTTCAATATTTTGAGCGGAGATACAATTTCAAACTAATCTCAACTCATAAAAAAACCTCTCACTCTGTGGGAGGTTTTTTTGATTAAATAAGCATATTAAGTCCTTTTAAAATATTTGACATATACATATTTTTATTATTATATGTATTATTGTGGATAAAAAGATAACAAACATTCAAAGATTTTTCACACTCCTATTTACAGACAGAGATATAGGGGTATCTACTGAACAATCTCCTCCCCCAGAAAAAAATGTTGAAAAAAGCAAAGAGATATCAAAAAATGAACAAAAAATACTAAAAATAAATCCAGAAGATATTGGTCCAAAAACTGAGACAGTAACGACCAGCGCTCCAAAAAAAAATCTAGAAGAGACAGTTTGAACGAACAATACAATAAAGCTTTGAATAAATTGAGCTAACGAAGATATTGTTGTTGATACAGAATCTCTGAAGCGTCATATGCTTGTTGTAGGAATGACAGGAAGCGGAAAAACAACCATGATGGAAAGGATGATCCTCCAAGATATAGATGCTGGTAGATGAGTGGGGCTTATAGATCCCCACGGAGACCTCTATGAAAAGATACTTCAGCAAATTCCAAAATCCAGGAGCAATGATGTTGTCCTTTTTGATCTCACAGATGTAGAATACCCTATTTGATTCAATATTCTCGAAAATACACATCATCAATTCCCTTCTCTCATTGCAAGTTCAATTGTTTGAGTATTTAAGAAAATATTTTGATATAGTTGGGGCCCTAGACTGGAATATGTTCTCCGAAATGCGACACTCACACTCCTTGAGCGTGATGGTAGCACACTCCTTGATCTCACACTCCTCCTCTCAGATGAAGAATTTCGTAGAAATTATATAGCAAAAGTCACAAATCCATTTTTGAGAAGATTCTGGGCAGATGAATTCAACAGTCTGAGTAGTACAAAACAAACAGAAGTTGTGAGCCCTATTCTCAATAAAGTAGGTCAATTTCTCTCTGTTCCTCTAATTAGGAATATTGTCAGCCAACCACAATCCGGTTTTTCACCAAGGTGGATCATGGATAACAAAAAAATATTCCTCGCAAATCTCTCAAAATGAAAAATAGGTGAGGATGTAAGCGATATGATCTGATCTCTTCTTGTGAGTAAATTTCAGCTCGATGTCATGAGCCGAGCAAATATAGATCCAGAAAAGAGAGAACCTTTTAGGCTCTATGTTGATGAGTTTCAGAACTTTGCAACTGATAGTTTTTCTGACATATTCTCAGAAGCACGAAAATATGGTCTAGGACTCGTGATAGCTCATCAGTACATAAATCAAGTTTCTACCCATCTCATGGATGCCATCATGGGTAATGTGGGTAACCTGGCTGTGTTTCATATAGGATCAAATGATGCAAAAATGTTAGCTCCAAATATGAGCAATACACTGTCGACACAAACCCTCATAGAACAACCTCTCTATAACTTTACGCTCAAGACAACAAAAAACGGTAAAAAAATAGTCACTCACGGTAAGCTGATTGAGCCAAATTTACTGCCAACAAGACCAGGACTACAGGATGCAGAAAAATTACAAACAGTTGTTCGTGAAAAGTTTGCAAAGAGTCGTGATTTTGTAGAAGGAAAACTGAACTCAAAAATGCAGTAAAGAATTACTGAACATTCACTGTGTGAACCTGGGTAGTTACATTTTTCTGAAAATCTGTCACCTGAATACTGATAATATGCTTCCCTAATGCGAGGTCTCCAGGACTTTTCAGTGTGAAATTATATTTCTTCACTCACTGAAGCGTACCATATATAATATCATTCACAAATATTTGAATCTTGGATACATCGCTCTGATCATTAATCGTCCCTAAGAGAACAACCTGCTGACCAGACTTGATAGTAATACTGGCAGGATTGTCTGTCTTAATTGTTGGACTTGCCGAATCTTTACTTAATAATTGAACACGATAGTTACGAGAAGTACTATAGCCAAATGTATCAATAACACGAACTGTAATAACCTGATTTACTCAATCGCTTGGACTGACGCTGAATTCAGCCTTTACTGAGCCTTCTTTTTGGTCATTGAGGCTGATTCATCGATATATTTTATCATTGATAAGTATTTGTACTTCCTTCATGGGATGGATAGATTTAAATGTCACTTCAATAGGATAAAGACCTGCAAAAAGCTCCATATTATCAGTGAGAGTTGTTGTGAATTGAGGGATACTCTCAGTAGGTCTTTCACAGATATTTTCTGGTTTTGCAACGACAGTCATCATATCTTCTGTGAGTCATAATTTTTCTATGAGATATTTTCGTCCTTTTTCACTTCAGAGCCAAGCATCAACTGGTTCTCTCCAGCTCGGATAACTATCCTCTATAGGAAATGCCTTTTCAAAAATAACAGCATCACGAATAGCATCTTGAGGGGTTGCATCAGTAACACGACCGCTACAAAGTACATCAACCTGAATTTTTTCAGGGTTGAAGCCCTTTAATATTTCTGGCTTTTTACCACTTATATAGAGGAATTGACCACTACCTACTACATCCGAAGGTTTCACAAAATCCTGCTTTGGCAAATCTGTATGAGCAAAATCCATGAATTTTTTCCATATGAGAGCGCTCGATTCCATACCACTTGCTCGAGCACTTGCTGGTTTTCAATCTGTATTACCAGTCCATACAACTGTAGTATATTGAGGAGTATATCCAACAGTCCATAAGTCGCGTGGTAATGTTTTTTCTCAGACTTTTTTACTTGATGTACCCGTTTTGACTGCTGCTTTCCGTCCACCAGCGAGGGCAAGAAAATTATTCCATCATGCAGGGCGAGCACCGTTGTCAGAAAGTATATCAGTAATCATGTAAGCTGCCGCGGGTAAAACAGCCTGTTTTGAAGTAGGTGGATCGATTTTTATCTCATTACCTTGTGGATCAAATAATTTGAGGATAGGATTTGGAGGAAGGAGTTGTCCATTATTTGCAAAAGCAGCATAAGCAGCAGCGAAATCTATACCACGAACCTCTGCAGAACCCAGGACAATAGGCGGTCAGTAGAGATTATTGGCCTCTCTTTTTTCGATAGAATTAAGTCAAAGTCCTTGTAGGTATTCAACCAGATTATGCTCCTGAACAACTCATGTATTACCCGATGATTCAAGTGCCATATAATACATCTTAATGGCAGGGATATTACGAGATGCGTCGAGAGCAGTCCTAATAGTCATAGGTCATAGAAATTCTCAATCAAAGTTTTTTGGTTTATAATTTCCAAAATCCATCTCTACATCAAAAATAGGAGTGTCTGTACTGAGTGAATTCTTCTCAAATGCACGGGCATAAACAATAGGCTTCATACTTGAACCAGGTTGTTTGAGAGATGTCATAATGTTCACTTCACCATCTATATCCTTGTTGAAATAATCCTGCGATCCAACCATGGCCACAACATCACGATTATTTGTATCAAGAGCAACCATAGAGCCATTATTAATACCATAGCTTTTAAATGTGTTGGCAGCATATCATTCAATAATTTCCTCAGCTTTATCTTGAAGTTTTGGGTCAATTGTTGTGTATATTTTCCATCCACCTTGTTGGAAAAAATCTTCACCATAGAGATTCACGAGATAATCTTTTACATAAAAAACAAAATGTGGATACTTTATAGACTCTTTTGGATCCTGAAAAACATAGTCCAGCCCCTGCAAAAACGCCTCTTGATATTCTGTATCGTTTATATAACCATCTTCATACATTCTCATCAATACTCTATCTTTACGACCCACCTCATATTCTACCACTACTGGAGAAGATATATTTTCCTGTATAACAGTGGTCGACAACTGCAGACTGTTAAAAAATTCAAGGAGATCTTTTTTTGCTACAGTGAGACAATCAGTACCAAGTTTCTTTTCAAATTGGTTTTTTCAGATAAATTGGGCTAAACCACATACACGAGAGAATCATCTTTCTGTAGTAAACCGAATTTTTGATAAAGCTTCCTTGAAGGTTGAAAAAACTGCTGGGTTACTCAATGGATCAACTTTCACGATACCCTCTTCTGTACCTTTTGTATCATGATAGTAGATGTAGCCCATAAGCCTATCTCGACGAGAATACGGATTGTATCCTGTTGGTGTTTTCGGAAAAGAAGCAATAACTGAAGATTCAAGAATGCTTATCTCACTTGATGATTTACCAAAAAACCGACGAGATGCCTGTTCTACACCGTAAGAATTTGAACCAAAAGATATCTTATTCAAATAGAGTTCTAAAATTTTCTCTTTTGAAAATCTAATATTAAGTTGAAGTGAGAGAATAATTTCCTGCACTTTTCTCCTGTAGAGACTCTCATTCATGAGGAGAGTATTTTTTATAAGTTGTTGACTCAATGAGGAACCACCAGAACACCTACCACCCAAAGCACAAGTAAAGGCGGCACGAGTAATACCAAATATATCAAAACCTATATTTGTAAAGAAACGCTGGTCCTCCATTGCTACCAATGCATTTACCGCATTGGGAGATATCTGATCATAGGGAACATACTGACGATTTTCATCTCAACCATATATAGTGTAGAGCTGATTCCCCTCTCTATCATAGATGATACTGCTCTCTTTAAACGAAGTCTCAATCTGAGAAATAGAGGGCATTCAAAAAAGAAATATTGCATAAAAAAGCAAAAATCAAACACCCGCGATAATACCGGCCCAAAGTCTGAATTTTGGGTCTTTTGCTAAATATTGAAGACGATACCAGTGTGAAGTACCAGTGATGAGGTTTCTACGAATACGGTTATTGCGTTGAGGATACATATATTTTATTGAAAATAAAGTGATGAATCACGACCAAGTACGAGTTCATATGGAGCTACCATAGACGCTTTTTCAGCCTCAGTTGCTTCACGCTTCTCCCCTGAGAATAAGAGAGTCATAGCATTCAAAAGTATATTATCGGCTTGTATTATAGACGAATTATACCGAATAAAAGTATTTTCTACTTTTTCAGATTGATTCTTGATCTGAGTTTCATCAATAGGCATGCCTACTGATCTGAGTTTCAGGGCAACAGTAAGGGCAAGGTTAGTCTTTCCAGAAGCATTAACAACAGCAAGGCCTACTTCTTTTTGAAGTGATGGGTATTGCGTAATAACTGAAACAAAAAGACGGATTGTCTCATAGCTACCTATAGCTGTTGTACTTACTTTTTTTGGCAATAAAACAGACATACCATTAAATTGCTCTCTTCCTGGTCAATACACGAGACCGCCTGGTTCACAGAGACGCAGAGCGTTAAAACAAGAAGCATCTAGGGCATAACCATGAATATTTTGTTTCTCAATTTTTGAACCTATTTTCGCTAATTTAAACATATCTTTGAGTCCCACATTTGTCTGGACAGAATCGCTGAGGACAGAATAAATCCCCTCAAGCTTCGTTGGTGAAGAAAGGATGTCCAATGAGGTCATTTTCTCGCGAAGAGCTTGGATGACAAGCTGTTGTCGTCTCGAACGATCAAAGTCACTCGTAGTATGGCGACTTCTCGAATATTTGAGAGCTTTATCTCCATCAAAATGTTGGAATCCTGCTGGAATATTTACAACTGTATACCCATAGTTAGCTGTAGGATACTCAGGATCATAGAGCCGCTCAGGAACTTCTATATCTACACCTCCAACCGTATCTATGAGTTTTTGAAATCAAGTAAAATCAATCAGCATATACATACGTATATCTTTTCCGGTTATTTGCCCGACCATTTCCATGAGAGTATTCATCGCAACTTCTTCTCAGAGCGATCTCTTTGTGCTAGAATATATCTCATTTATCTTGACACGACCGAGCTTTTCAGACTGCACGAGGAGATCTCGTGGGACAGAAACAGTAACAAAACTATTTTCAGCTTTATTATAATGTGCCAGTATGATAGAATCAGTGAGATCTGGGGCGCTATTGCCTCTCCCGCCTCGACCAAGGATCAAGACATCCAAATCCCCCGTATTTTCTTCACCATTTGATGTAACCGTTCCTGATGGATTAAATATATTGAGTATACTCGATGCATCAAAGTGAAATGAAAATACTCGTGGCAATGCGAGAGATACAGCAAAAAGAGCACAGAAAAGTACCACCGTGAGCAAAATAGTATCTCGGATAACATGATTTTTTGTAGCTTTTTTATAGGATTCAAAAAAATAAGAAACAAATCATGAATCATTTTTCTTCTCGTGAGATTCTTTCTCATGAATATTTTTTTTTGTTTTTTCTATCTTTTTTACAGGTGAGCGAGAAATATTTTCTTCTCGACGAAAACGATTATCCATAATGTTATGCTTTTTGATTATATTTTTTTCGAAGAATTAATATCGTAGAGTATTGGAGCTGCGAGACAAATTGAAGAATAAGTACCTACTAAAGTTCCAATGATCATAAGTGTAACGAATCAGACAAGTGCACTCGGCCCAAACAAGAGCATAGAAAAAAGAATAATAATCAATGTCATAGATGTATAAATTGAACGCCTGAGGCTCACCTGAATAGATTCTTCAAATATCTGTTTTGTACTTCTCTTGTCCTGAGATTTTTTACTCTTATAGCTCGATCGTATACGATCTAATATTACTATTGTATCATTGATACTAAATCACAGTATTGTGAGAATAGCTGTCACAAAGAATGTATCAATCTTGAGAACTGGAAATATCAGTCCTAGGAGAATAAAAATACCGCTCGAAACAATAATATCGTGTAAGAGCGAACCGAGAGTGATAGCGCCAAAAGTAATACTTGAAGCCCCCTCAATTGACTGCCTAAAGGTATACATCAAATAAAGAGCTATAGTAATAAAACACATAATCAAGGTGAGGTAAGCCCTATCAAGAACAAATTTACCAAATGAATTCCCAACTGATACGAAAGAAAGTTCAGAAACTACAATATCATACTTCTGAAAAAATGTAGGGAGAGACTCTCGTAAATCTGCTACCTCTGCCTGCATAATTTTTATATCAGATTCAGATATGAGACCTATATCTATTCGGACATCGTTGGTATTTACAACATACAGGAGCGCGTCAGACACAATATCTTTTCAGTTAAAGAGGTATGAGTTAATGATATCCCCTCGCACCAATTCCAGCTTTTCTGGAGAAATAGAGGAAGGGGAAGAATAAGCAACCTGAAGACCTCCAGTCATATCTATACCGTAATTTTTGGGAAGAAAGAAAAAGGTCAACAGGGCAAGAAGGGTAAGTGTTCCAGAAACAAGATAAAACTTTTTTCTATTAGCTAAGAAACGCATAAAAATTATTAGAGATGAGTAATGTCTAGAGTGTACAGTTTTTCGGTATTTCGCAAGGTGATTTTATTGACACTATTGGTTTTATTTTTGACCTATTTTAGAAGAGTCGCATAACAGAATTTTCCTCAATTTTTACCACATCCAGAGTTATCAACTTTTGTAGTGCACGGACTGTTGCCTCCACATCATAGATGGCACTATGGGCTCATTCGAAATACTCTCAGAAAAGTTTTTTGTAGAGCTCATTGAGTTTTGGAAATTTATAGCCTATCCCTCGTCCTGGCAAGGCACAGTACTCAACTGTAGATTTCATAGTACAGAGAGTCTTCTGAGGATTATAGTCCCCCTTTCTACCAAGTCTCTGAAGCTCATAGTTTATGACCGATTCATCATATTCTATATTATGTCAGATAACCATATCAGCACTATTGAGATAGGAGAGAAAAGTATCTATTTGTTCGGCTACTGCGGGTTTTTCAGCTACATCTTTATCATATATTCCATGTACTTGACTCGCTCAAAAAGGTATAGAAATAGGTGGCTTCACATAGGCATCAATTCGATCGATTTCCTTTAATGTCTTATCCTCCTGTAACTCAAGAAGGATACCAGAAAACTGTACTATATATGGCTGCACCTCCAGAGGTCCTTCCCTCTCTACAAATCCAGTAGTTTCTGTGTCAAATACAAACAATTTCATATGGGTCGCATTGTACAAAAAAACACAGAGACGCAAAAAATTTTGCAATTCTAGGTCAGACACTATAATCTCACGAACGCCACCATAGCTCAGTTGGTAGAGCGCAGCCATGGTAAGGCTGAGGTCTCGGGTTCAAATCCCGATGGTGGCTCCAGGAAATTTATATTACTAACTACAAAACTTATGGCAGGAATACTAGCAGAAGAACTAAGAGATGAATTCTTAGAGGTGCGGAGCGGGAACCACGCACTAATAGTTAAAGGTAGGGTTTATAAAAGAGTAGAAGATGCTCTAAAATGAGAATCTTCTGATGATGTTTCGGAAGAAAGGCAGGGAAGAGAATACGATGCACTGAGAAAAGAGTTACTCATTTAATTCTGACTTAAATTTTTCTCCCCAATTCCACCGCGATAGCTCTCTGAGTATCGCGTTTTTTGAGAACTTCGCGTTTATCGTATTTTTTGCGACCTTTTCCGAGAGCGATATTCACTTTGATGAGATTCCCTTTGAAATAAAGTCTCGTAGGGATAAGCGACATCCCCTCTTCTCCTGTTTTTTGTTCCAGGCGGAGCATGACATTTTTATGGAGAAATAATTTCCTATCTCGTTTTACGCCTACATCTGCATCTTCTGCAAATTTATAAGAACTCACATGCATGCCCACAATTCTCGCATGTCATTTATGAATGATGACATGAGCACCCTTGAGTTGAGCTCATTTTTCACGCATGCTCTTCACTTCCCAACCAAAGAGCTCAATACCTGCCTCATGCTCCTCTATAACTTCATAGTCAAAGAGGGCTTTTTTATTTTGAGCAATTTCTGAGGGGGATATTTTTTTCATTATTGTTTATCGAGATACCTCTGCAGTATAATACTTGCTGCGATATCATCAAGGTGTTCATCTGATTCTAGCTTGCCAAGTGACTCTTGAGCTTCAAAAGTCGTGAGGTCTTCATCCTGGATCTCGATCTGCACACCAGGAGCAGTTTTCTGTATCCGTGCGATAGCTTTTTCGAAGAATTTTTTTTGCTTGCCATAGGCATCATACCCTATCGCCTCCCCTATCACGATAGTTTTTACTTTCCGTTTTTTAATCAGCTCAGGAAGCTCGAGAAAGAAATCTTCATGATCGTATATTGCATGAGGAATAGCAATCCCTATCTCGGCGATAGCAACTCCGATATTCCGAGTTCAATAATCAATTCATAAATACATAGTTTGGTTTGTTTAATGTGTTTTATTTGTTTATGAGTTTGCGATAAATAATCCAACCTTGTACTTGTACTATTTCTAAAACTATCGTATATCAAGTATTATCTGTGCATAAGCATCCGCTGAGAGATCTATATGGACTGTGTGTTTCCCCGCTTTTTTGATGTTTTTTTCATCGAGACGAATCATCTCAGGCAAGAGCGTCACATGAAATTTATCTCGAATTTTTGCAACAATCCAATCATCATTCACCGTCTCTGAGAGATGTCCTGACTTGTGAGGAATTTCGATGATGAGGACTTTTTCATGGAGACGCTTCACGATATCAAAACGGTTGGTATAGATTTTTGCCTTTTTTTCCTCTTTCGATGCCACAGCCTTGTATTCGCGAGCAATCCCCTCCGGAAAGAGTTTATTCTGAGCATAGGTAAGAGAGACTTCTTTTGTCTCACCTTGCTTACCGACACCAGCAGTTGTACGAAGAATTTCGACGGTGATTTTAGACATAATTTATAGTTTATAATACTTCCAATTTATTCCTACAAATAGAGAGAGTATTACGAGAAAAATCAAAAATACATTTTTGGGACCAGTTGTAGGAAGACTTTTAGGAACTTCACTGTATCAGAGTTCTTCTACGCTCCATCATTTATCTTCGAGGAGAGAAATTATATTGTTAACGTAGTCATATTGCCAAACATATTCTTGCGTGTGACCAGCATCTGAATATGAAGATGAAAGAATAATATTATTACCTTTTTCTTTTTCAAATCATCTCAGTGCTGTGGACATATCTGCGTGCTGAAATCAATCGATATTATTATCATATCATCAAAACCAATTATGGAGGATTACCTGATTCACAGCAGGAACATAATCCTCCAATCATTTTTGTGCCTGATAAATAATTGTCTCAGTATCGAGACTAGCCTTAGTAAATACCTTTTTTTCTGTATGATAGGAATATATGTTAACAGTATCTTTGCATAGTGAATGGTCAATGTCCCCTCAATTGCTACATAAAAAACCATTCAAATTAGTAAAAACAAAGGGTACATTTACAATCACCTTTTGAAGAGATGGAGAAAAACAAATATCTACTCAAAAAAGTGATGACCATTCTGTCACTATATTTATAGATCAAAATGCATTCTTAAAGTCCAGAAACCAGGGATAATCAGAGAATGCATTTAAATCAGAACTACAAGTAGTGAAACTTGTACCTATTGAGCGTATTGATTTCTTTGCGGTAGTAATTTCGACTTCACTGGAAACAAGTTTTTGTTGTATTCAAGAGTCATTTTGAGCAAAACTAATAAAAATAAAATTCGATAATATCAGTCATACTATGTATTTCATAAAGTATTAATTAAGAACTGCCTTGATCCTCCTCACTCCTGCCGACGATGCCTCTTCTTTTTGAATTTTAAATGTCCCCATTTTCGAAGATTCCTCGACATGTGGACCACCACAGAGTTCTTCAGAATATGTCACTCCATCATCCCCTACCATCTTGTAGACCTTCACTGTTTCAGGATATTTCTCCCAGAAAGCTCCGAGCACACCACGAGAGCGAGCATTGTCTTTTGGCTCTTCGGTCATTGTGACGGTGAGGTGAGACTTCAGTGCTCAGTTTACATACTCTTCAACTGCTACGATCTGTTCTGGCGTCATCTTCTCCGGATGAGTGAAGTCAAAACGAAGTCGCTCTGGAGTAATATTTGAACCCGCTTGCATGACATGTTCTCCTAGCACTTTTCGGAGACCAGCAAGCATGAGATGACACGCTGTATGGAGAGAAATCGTGACATCACTGTGGTCTGCAAGTCACCCCTTGAACATACCAGCCGAAGCCGTACGAGAGAGATCTTGGTGTGCTTTTTCTGATTCTGAAAATTCTTCCTTTATTCTATCTTCCTCAATAGGAATATCCCTCTCCTTCAAAATAATACATAATTCCTCTAGTGACATTTCAAGAGGCAATCAGTACGTTTCAAATATATGATAAAGTTCCCTCCCTGATATATCTGAATGCTCGTGCATTGGACTATGCTCTCACGAATTTTTTACTTCAGTTCTATTTATAATGAATTTATTAAATAGTTTTTCGAGCTCTTTGAATCATGCAGTAATCGTCTTCTGAAACTTCGCTTCTTCATTACTTATTTCATCGATAATCACTGTTTCATTATTTTTCACAGACTCGTACACATCCTGGTAGATATGGATAAAATCTCGAGCTACTTGTGCGAGACATGCATCTTCATGCCCCATCTTGTGTGCTTCACGGATAGCTCGACGGATAAGTCGACGGAGGACATATCCACGGTCAGTATTGCTTGGCTTTACTCCATCAGATATCATGTGCACAGCAGTACGGAGATGATCTGCAATAATGCGAGCGCCTCGTTCGTTGAAATTTGATTCACCAACGATACGCTTGATATGTTCAATAGTATTTTCAAAGAGGTCTGTGTGATAGACAGTTTTTTTACCATTGATGACGGCAAGTGTACGCTCGAGACCCATACCTGTATCGACATTTTGAGCTGGGAGAGATTCCAGAGTTCCGTCAGACTTTTTATTAAATTGCATAAAGACATTATTCCAGATTTCCATCCACTCTTTTGAGTGTGTTCACTTATTCCCCTGTGGTTCACCTTCCCCTACCCAATAAAATATCTCTGTATCAGGACCACATGGACCAGTCGGACCAGCAGCCCACCAGTTATCCTCCGCAGCCAAATAAGCAATACGTTCAGCAGGCATACCTAAATCCATCCAAATTTTAGCCGATTCATCATCACGAGGAGCATTATCGTCACCTTCGAAAACTGTGACTGAAATCATCTTTGGATCGAGACCGAGCCAATCGAGAGATGTGAGAAATTCCCAACTCATCTCAATAGATCCTTGCTTGAAATAATCACCGAGGGACCAGTTTCCCAGCATCTCAAAAAATGTACAGTGTGTATCATCACCGACATCATCGATATCGCCTGTTCGGACACATTTCTGGACATCTGCGAGACGATTACCCATTGGATGTTTTTCTCCGAGCAGGTATGGAACGAGAGGCTGCATGCCCGCGGTGTTGAAGAGGACAGAGGCGTCATTTTCAGGAACGAGCGGAGCTGATGGTATTATTGCGTGATTCTTTGAACGGAAAAAATCGAGGTACTTCTGACGAAGCTGGAATGATGTATACTGCATAGTGGTAAATTGTTGAGCCTAATGTATTGCTTTTCATAAAAAAAACAAGAAACTCTGCCCATGCCCTACACCGTTCATACAGATGGATGATCTCGTGGAAACCCTGGACCAAGTGGGTGCGCTTTTGTGGTAAGCCAGGGAAGCAAAGTAGTAGAAACTGGTAAATTTTTCCTCTGAACAACAACCAATAATCAGGCAGAGTATATGGGAGCAATCCTCGGACTCACTGCTACGAAAAAGCTCGGAGCAACAGAAGTCCATCTCATCATGGATAGCGAACTCGTGATAAAACAACTTCAATGAATCTACAAGGTCAAAGATGCAGGTCTCAAAATACTTAACCAAAAGGCAAAAAGTATCATAGCAGAATTCAAAAAGGTAACATACACTTCTGTCCTGCGTGAGAAAAACAAACACGCTGATGAGCTCGCAAATGAAGCAATGGATGCACAATTCCCTCTCCACAAAATGGATGAATCTCTCCAAGTATCTCTCTGGTAAACTATGTCAAAACGCTATATATTTATCCTCATGGTATTCTGACTCGCTCTCCTCATAATAGAGTTTATTATTGCGGGGTACAAGAATTCTCAGCGAGAAGAAACTCTAC
>JAGOOR010000037.1 GCA_017992415.1 Candidatus Altimarinota bacterium | reverse complement strand
TCCTTTTCTCGATCAACATTGAGACGAGACCCCTGAGACTTAGGACCTTTTTCTCGAAAAAAAGTTTCTGATTCTTCCTCTTCCTCTTCTTCTTCCTCCTCGGTGTCTTCTTCAAAACCACCATCATCGTAGGCATTCTTATTTTTCTTGGAAGTATTCCAGCTCATATCTTCCTCGTCACGGAAATTCGGTGTTCGGGGAATTATTTTTTTCGGTTCATCAACGACGATAGTATCGAGTTGTACCTCTTCAATGATATTTGGTTTATCGGTTTTTTTTGTTTTTTTGATAGGTGGCATAGGACTTAGATGAGTTTATGTTCTCGGGCGAGCTTTAGGAGTTCTTGCAGCCGAGGGAGATCGCTCGCATATTTTTTTTGGAGTTTGCGAAAAGTGGTCTGATTGATACCCCAAATAAGTTCACGGAATTCGAGTAAGAGTTTCTCAGTGGTTTTCCCGTGGGATAACTCTTCGAATCTGAGTTCGTGACTTTTGATTGTTTCGTTGTCGAGCGTTCCTGCTATGAGTGCAGTAATCTGTTGCATATTTTCACCAGAGAGTACTTCATCTTGGAACAGGCATTCACGGAGAAAAATCTCACGGCCTTCTCGTAGACCAATAATATAGGTGACGAGATATTCTTGTCCAGATGGGAGGAGTGATGGAGACGCGTCAACAGGTGGTCTCTTCTGACCACGAACAGCTCTATTGTATTCAGAGTAGAGAGTTTGCAAGCTCATGTCGAGTTTTTTTGATATGAGACGAAGGGCCTGGTCTATCTCGACATTTCCATGAATAGCGAGGATGTGTTTTATGGCTTCATCCATGAGTCATTTCTTTCCTTGATTTGTACTGATATCATGCTTCGAAGCACCTTCTTCTATGATGAAAGCAATAGCAGGAATAGCATCTGCTATACTCTGTGCAAAATCTCCTCCAGATTTCAAAAATTCATCCGGATCTTTTGAATCGCCAATATTGACAACATAGATATCCACGGGTTCGTTTTGGAGATTTTCAATGGAGCGAAAAATCGCCTGCTTGCCAGCACTGTCACGGTCGAGACAGAGATAGACTTGATTGGTGAGGCGTCGTATGAGTCGTATGTGGGATTCTGTGAGTGCAGTACCACTTATCCCGACGACATACTCGTAACCATTTTGATGAAGGCTGATGACATCCATCTGTCACTCGACCACGACGACTTTTTTTTCTTTCTGAATAGGATTTTTCGCGTGGTTGATTCCGAAGAGGACATCGCTTTTATGGAAAATAGGTGTCTCAGGAGAATTCACATATTTCGCCTCATCACTTCAATTCTTCAAAGTCCTCCCAGAAAATGCTATGACTTCACCACGATAATTGGTAATAGGGAATATGACCCGTCCGAAAAATCTATCCTTGTATTGGGAGACAAATATCCCACTATCCATGATGACTTTTTCAGAGAATCACTTTTTCTTCATAGACTCAAACATTTCTCGAGGGTCGGAGCTGTAGCCAATTCACCATTTTTCAATTGTTTCCGGCGTGATTCATCTTTTGGATAGATAATTACGAGCCTCAAGTCACTCTGGCTTTTGGAGTTCTTCATTATACCAATTCCCAGCCGCTCAGTACAGCTTTGTGAGGGTAGATCTCTCATCCGCCTTACCATCCTGTATTGTATCTGTTTTGAGTTCGACGCCTGCTCTTTTTGCAAGTATCTGGAGAGCTTCTCGAAATTCTATTTTTTCGAGCAGCATCAGCATCGTCAATGGCCCTCCTCACTGATTTGTTGAGAAACAGTAGGCTATTTGTTTTGCCGGAGATACTACGAAAGAGGGGGTTTTTTCAGGTTTAAAAGGGGAGAGTCATTTCCAGTTAGCACCTGATTTTTTCAGAGGAACATATTCTCGTATGAGTTCTACGATATCGATGCGTGATTCTATGTCAGCAACGATGGTATTATTCATAGGTGATTTGGAAAAAGAGTGACCCCATAGTTGGTAGAGTTATTGTCACAACGAGTAGGAACCATATCAGGGTGTCAGTATTGACGCCGTAACGGAAGAGTATGGATGCTGATAGTATAATCATGGTGAGATTGATAGCAACGAGTCCTATGAATCCAGGATGTGTGCGGAGCCATGACATCTTTCCAGAGCCAATATGTACGCCTCATTTGTTTGTTTTTTTAAATCCAAAATTATTCCAGAATATTGCGAGGAAAACAGCTCGGAAAATCGTTACAGTGAGAGATGCGGATGCGAGTACTGAGAGCCATGCTTCCTTTGCTGTGATTTTCATTCTATCCCGATAGATAGAGACAGTAGAGAACATGAGAAAGAGAACATAAAAAAGCGTCAAAAGAGCAAAATCGTACGGAGCCTCAAAGCTATAGGATTCATAGATAAAGTAACTTCAGAAGAGGAGTATGAGGAGGTAGAAAGGGTAGAGAATCATCTGTCCCCAACCTATCCAGCCAAAGAGGTATTCAAATCGTTGCATCAGGGTAAGGTGAGACCTAAAAAATATCTTTTTCCAATGAGTCTTAAATATCATCATGGCACCATACGCCCAGCGGAATCTTTGTTTCTTGTATTCTTCAAAATTTCTCGGAGGGAGTCATTCTCCAAATATATGATCCACATAAATAATTGAGCGACCATGTGCCAGAATTCGTAAACCGAGCTCGGAGTCTTCACATATAAATCCATTACACCATTTTTCTCTTTCCAGAACATCACGACGCAAGAGGCACATGGTACCATTCATGATAACGGCATTTGATGCATTTCTGATAATCATTCCTTGTTTATAAAAGAGATCGAGCTCGTAGCACATAATCTTCTGAAATGCAGTTGCTTTTTCTCGGTTATTTGCCTGAGGACACTGAATGGCAGCAATTTTTTCTTCACCAAAAAGTCACATAGTCATACGGAGCCAGTCTGGTTTTACACAATAATCAGCATCGAGTAGTCCAATAATTTCTGCACGAGAGTCCGTGAGCTCGAGGGCTTTATTGAGTGCTCCAGATTTGTAACCATCGAGCTCATCAAAATGATAAAACCGGATACGCGGGTCACCGAGTTCTTGTACGAATTTTTCGACCGGTTTCCATATTTTTTCATCACTGGTGTTATTTTCGATGATGATGAGTTCGTAGTTGGTATAGTCGAGCTTTGTTACACATTGTATAGTATGGATGAGCATTTCGGGTTCTTCGTTATAACTCGGAATATGAATCGAGACAAAAGGTTCTTGACCAGAAAGAGCTGCGAGAGAGGAATAGGTAATGTGATTTTTGATATGACCTCTTCCAATTATCTTGAGATAATCTCTGAGCTGGTAGAGTATACCCATAATCGGGAGCATCATTAATGGGATATTTATCCAGAATTGGGGGAGGTAGAGGTAGTGTCCTATCCATGCCTTGTAACCTATCATGACAAGTATATTGATGAGTCCTAGGAGCGTCAGTGAGCCCCAGAAAAAAGCTCTGAATCTCAGATGTCCACCGAGCCATCCAAAGATGATACTCACAGTTAGGAATATCAGACTCGTGGCGAGACCTATATCGGAATCTATGTTGAGAAACTTTGTGAGCTGGTAAATGGTATCTCCTGAAAAGAATTGATTGATTTTTATAGTGTATTTGTCAGGGAGTTTGTTGAGTAGGGCATCCGTACTATTTGCAAGACCACGAACCATAAACGAACTTCCGTAGAGTGAGAGGGGTCCAGAGAGTGCGAATTTCTCGCGTCATTTATCATCAAATATACCAAATGATCCTCCTGCGTGTTTCTCACTTCCAAATATTTTCCACGGCTGATCAAATGCCTCGATAATATTATAGCGTATGTTTCGACCTTCCAGATATTTAGTAATTGTTCGGATATAGGTCGCCTGTGTGAGGAGATTTGCCTCAGCTCATCCACGACTCACTCCGTTTGATGGCCAGCCCGTCTCAGCTATTATGATTTGTTTATCCGGAAAGAGAGTTTCCATGAAATTATAATCACCCTCGAGGTATTCTACTGATTTTTCTATTGGGATATTATTCCAATAGGGAAATACATGTATAGCTATAAAATCTGAGAGTTCGGCGAGTTTTCTCTGTTCGTTCCAGGTAGATACTATTTCACCAGTTGAGACAGGTTTCGTCGTTTTCGTCTTTGCATATTTCAGGTAGAGGTAGAGATATTTAGGAGAAATAGTTTCGAAAAAAAGTGCTTCATTCCCAATAAGTAAGTGAGTTACCGAAGGATATTTTTCTGCTACTGTGAGTGCTGTATCGAGGTCATGCATGTTTTCCATAAGATCTGGACTTATCCAGACACCGACAATGACAGAGAGTCCATATTTTTGTGCAATTTCTGGAGCACGATCCATACCGTGAAGAGTTGTATAGATTCGCACACAACTAAACCTCTCAGCTATAATAGCAAAATCCGCATCAATAGTGTCTGATGTGACGAATGTTTTATTTTCATTGAGCGTGTATTCGTCTCTATATGGGCTATAACTGACACAATCGAGATTTTCAGAAGTTGGTTTGACCGTATGCGGTCTATCAAGATAACCCCACCAGCTCATATTTATTCAGAGCAGGAAGAAGAGAAGAATATATTTCGAGAAGTGTTTATTGAGCACAGGGGAAGTGGCGAGATTTATAATTTGAGTTTTCCGATAAAGTATGCGAATTATAGTAATTTTATTTTTATTTCCAGGAGACTTCACTTCCCATGATTTTAGCTATACTCATGTGCATGAATACGAAAAATATGAAACGGCTTCTCAGCTACATAATTACCGCTCTCCATGCTGTACTCTTAATGGCTATGGTTGGTATAGGACTCTTATCGTTGTTTCGTCCTGACATTATGAGGGGAGTCATTGATTGGATGTGAATTCAGATTAAATCTTGGGGTGATTGGAATTATCTCATACTTTTTCTGGTTGCTATGGCGGAATCATTCCCATTTGTAGGAGCTGTGGTACCAGGTATGAATTTGATGATATTGGTTGGTGGCTTTTTCGTTGCTCGCCAATGGGATATATTTCCTCTTGCTGCACTTCTAGCTATGGTATGAGCATGTCTCGGAAATGCTCTTGGATATTTCATGGGAAGATACGGGAACCCTGATACACTAAAAAAATACTGAGCATTTTTCTGAGCTGGCCCAAAAGAACTCGCATGGCTCGAAAAACAAATGAATAAGAATTGATTTTGGTTTATCGTAGGGTGAAAGTTTCATAATCTTCTCCGCTCTTTTATCCCCTATATTGCGGGGTCTCACAAGATGTCTGGAACACGATTCTGGGTGGCCAATATATTTGGCTCTTCCCTCTGGGCTGTGTCTATTCTTCTTATCTGAGTATTTGCAGTCGAGAATTATGAGGTTATACTTCAATATCTCAACTATATCATTATTGCTCTCGTTATAGGAGGAGTTATTATTTATCAGTTTAAGCAGAAAAAATAATGGAGAGTATCATTCTATATATAAGTGTCTTGCTGGGGTCTGGAATTACCATGATGTTTTTGACATATAGCGTCTTCTGGCTTTTTTGTCGATTTGGCATCGTAGATAAGCCACACCTCTACCCACACGAAGAGGGGAGAGACCCACTTCCGTATCCAGGCGGTATTGTCCTCATCCTCAACCTGCTCCTCTGGTCCCCGTGGATTCTCCAATCTGTTGCTGAGGTTGATATCAAAAAAACAATCTATGTTATCATAGCAGGGGTCATCACGAGTTTGCTTATGGCGTGGGACGATCAGAAGCGAACAGTGAAGCCGATTTTCCGACTCTTATTTCAGCTCGTTCTTTGAGCCTTTTTTGGTCTCACTGCTATCAAAATAGGCTATGTGAGTAATATTTTTGGTGGCATTATATCTCTCGATACATTTGAAGTATTACAATGGACATTCGGCGATAAAACAATTTATTTTATACCACTTATGGCCACCATCATCTGGTATGTACTCGTGATGAATGCTATTAATTGGAGTGATAATGGTCGAGCTATGACATCGAGTGTGAGCCTCGTGACACTTATTATTTTGGCGGGTCTTTCTATCAAGCTCTATCTCATAGATACTACAATTGCTTCACAGAATAATTCCATTTTTGTTCTTTCATTTTTGACTATTCTTATCCCAACACTTTTTGTCTTTTGGCGCTTTGATGTGCGACGATCATGCATAGTGGGAGATGCGGGGACTATGTTTTTGGGCTTTATGATAGCCACACTTGCTATTGTTTCTGGAGGCAAGATAGCGACAGCCTCTATTGTTTTGGGGATTTATTTTATCGATGCTTTCTATGTCATACTCGGACGGATACGAGCTGGTAAAAATCCTATGAAGTGAGATCTCACTCATCTACACCACCGGATGGCAGGGCAGGGGATAGACTACCGTCATCAGCGATATATTGTTATGGTGCTTTCTTTTTTCTTCGGTGTTGGCGCTATTTTCCTCGATACCTGGGGAAAAATTATTCTCTTTGGTAGTATTATCACCATAGTCGTCTATATATCACAGATTGCCAAGACGCTTGAAACAATGCTCAAAAAGGATAAATAATTATTTCAGGAGATGTTTCTCTATGAATTTCCTTTCACTCATATGTTTCATCTTGTGAGGAGATCCCTCGAGTTCTATCCACATAACAGCCTCATCTCGAATAGTTGTAGGAGGGGATTCAGTATGTCGCATATGGAAGAAGACGATTTTTTTTCTTCTAATCCTATCTCGTACTGTAGCTATCTCTGTCACTATAGAGCTATTGTGTACACCAGTCTCTTCACGAAATTCACGCAGAGCAGCAGTCTCGAAGGATTCTCATTTTTTCACTCTTCACTTTGGCAGCATGTAGCTCCCATCTCGATGAAGTACGCAGAGGATTTCTCGCTTTCACCTCCGCTCTCGTATATATATACCACCAGCACAATCATCGAGCCAGAAAAGTGAAGCAATTTTTTTCTTCCAGACTTCGAGTGTTTTCTGTCTTTTTTTTGTTGATTTCATGAAGCGCATTGTAGGTATTTTAGAGAAAAAAGAAAAAAATTTGCATAACTACTTATTTTATTTATACTCCCGACACTTTCGTCATATTTACGAGGGGGCGTAGCTCAGCTGGTTAGAGCGCCTCCCTGTCACGGAGGAGGTCGCGGGTTCGAGTCCCGTCGCTCCCGCCA
>JAGOOR010000008.1:13049-28701 GCA_017992415.1 Candidatus Altimarinota bacterium | reverse complement strand
TGTGCTCTCTATGATGGAGAGAGAGTCTTGGGAAGTGGTATAATCTCTACCTCCTTTTAGAAAACTTGTTTTTCTCGTACTTTTGTTATCATTTTCTATATTCCTTAGCCATTATTATTATGTCATTTATTGATGAATTCAAAGCATTTGCGATGAGAGGTAATGTGGTAGATCTCGCTGTGTGAGTCGTTATTGGTTGAGCATTTGGTAAGATTGTGAGTTCACTTGTGGCTGATGTCATCATGCCTGTTATTTCGTTTATCACGGGCTGAATCGATTTTACTACCTACAAACTCGTCATTCGACAAGCTGTTGATGAAGTTCCAGGAATTCAGAAAGCTGTACCAGGTATATCTCTCAATTGGGGGAGTTTCATTCAGGCATCTATAGATTTTCTCATTATCGCATTCTGTATTTTCCTCGTCGTCAAGGCTATGGCAAAAATGCAAAAACCAACACCAAAAAAAGAAGTACCAAAAGGGCCCACTCAAGAACAGTTGCTTGTGGAAATTCGTGACTTATTGAAAAAATAATTACCTGAATTCCTTAGAATTCTTCGGTTTATTTTTGTTTTGAGCAAATGAATAGAGCATTTTGATAGTTAATGCTGTATTTTATATTAGGCAGTAAAACAATATAGGGAATACAGCTAAATGCTTTTATTTTGAGACCATTTCCTCTAAGAATATTATACAATTCATTTGTTGCACTCTCAAAAGTAGCATGTTCAGAGAGAGAGAGAGAGCTATAAATTTTTCCGTAATTGTCGGTAGGAAGTGGCAAACTTACCATTATTATTCCTCTTTTTGATAGTGCATTAATTCATTTTTTCAATAACTCAAGAGGTTTTTCACACCTATCGAGAACATTAAACATTGTTATTATTTCATACAATTTAATGTCATTTTCATCTACTATTTTATATCATTTTTTGCATAATATTTTTTGAAAGCTCTCTGATGGCTCTATACACGAAATTGATTCTGTATATTGTTCAAATTTTTCTGTCACTGTTCCACTTCAAGCTCATATGTCCAATAGGTTTTTAATCTTCTTTTTTCACAGGCAGGCTTCTATTATCTTCTTGATACTTATAGAAGTCAACAAATGTGTCCTATATCACAATATTCACATTGCATTGTATTTGGAATATCAAAAACTCTCCATATAGGCTAATAAAATTCATTTTGCTACATACCAAACATTTACATTTTTCTTTAATTCTTCTCATTCCAGAAAACAATCAGGTAAATCAAGAAAGACATCTCTTAGGTCTTGGTGAAGTGATTTTTTCTCGCAAGAAGGATAAGTATTAGACATTTTATTACATTACAAATTCTCCACTTCTGTAAATAACCACCTCACTTCCATCCTGGAGTGTTGCTGTGACAGTGCGGTCGGTTGTGCTCATCATGTCTGTATGTATGACGCTGTCATTGTATCCGAGTCGTTCCCATTCTGCGTCAGTGGTATTAGCGATATCTCCTGTGAAAGCGTCTTTGTATGCCATACCCAGGGCGATGTGAGTATTCCCAAAAGGTCCTCCGACATTTTCGTCGTAGAGTGTTTCTCCCATAAATTTGGTAATGCGTGAAAGTCGTTTATCTGTCAGGCTAAATTCTCCGGCTTTGTTTGCGTCTTTTTGCGCTATCATTTCTTTCAGTAGTGTTTCGTTCTCGGTCGCTGTAGCATTCACCACCAGTCCGTCTTTGAATTCCAATCTGATTCCTCGAATGATATTGCTCTGGTAGGAGAGAGGCATATTGTAGCGAATCCAGCCATTTGTTCCACGCCAATCAGGACTTGTGAAGACTTCAAAACTTGGGATATTTCTGCCACTTCCACCGAGCCATTTTCTCTTTTCTCCAATTTTTACCCTCAGGTCGACATCTTCTCCCAAGACGTGAACCCATTCTATATTCATAGCAGTGAGCTTACTCGTCAGGACTGTGAGTGTAGCTTCTGTTTCTTGCCAACGCTTGATCGGATTTTCATCATCGAGATAACAGGCATTGATGATTTCTCCCCAATATTCTTCGAGGGACATAGCAGCAAAAGATGCCATAGCTTCTGTTCCATAGAGACCGAGTGTCCAGGTAAATTTCCCTTCATTTTCCTTTTTTTGCATTGCCTCACGGTAGGGTTTTATCGTCTTGAAACGATTCATAACCTTTGTCCCATCGACGCCAGCGAGTTCATATTTTTCATGTTCTGCAATCATGTAGATTCGGTGATCGCAATCTTCTACGGTGCCTATGAGTCGATTCAGTGGTCGGTACTCAATCTGTTCATCGTTCGCATGTTTAAAGAAACTACGCTGTAGGCCATCAGGGATAATATCGACGATAGGATGTCCTCCAGAGCGGAGAACGGCATCATGAAGAGGCTGGAGCATAGGCCGTGCACATTCTGGTATACAGAGTAGGACGACTTCACCTGATTTGATTCCAGATCACCCGCCGAGGGCAAAATTGACGAGAATATCTGCGTAGCGTGAGAGTGTGGTAGTGGACGGTTGAAACATGAAATAATTAAAAATAGAAAATAGAAAGGTTTTTATCAGATTTTTTCAATAAGTTCGGGTGCGACTTTATTTTTCCCTGGGAGGGTATTGAGGAGAGAGTAGGTTTTTCATTCTTCCCGCGGTGTTTTATCGAGCTTGGATTTTGTAATTTTTTTTGACTCTTCGATCACTGATTTGAGTTCACAATTATCTGAGAGAATCATCGCATTCCCCAGTATATTTGTAATCGGACGACAGAGAAATATGCGTTTATTTTTTATTCTGTATGCTGGAAATACTCATACATTATATGCTCATTCTTTGTAGTCTGGATATTCTTCTGTGTCTTCTTCTCAGTCAAAACTATAGGCATAATCTGTCGATACTTTTTTTGTTTGAGAGCGGAGTCTTATGACTTTTTCACACTGGTAGAGGAGGATATCTTTGTATGTTTTTTCATTCCAAAAATGACATTCAACGGGGATTCATTTTACGAGAAAAGAGATGCTAAATTGTTGAAAAATTCCATCTATGAATCATTGTGCTATTCGTTCGGTATTATATTTTTGGAAATATTTTGAAGAGAAAAGTTTTGGGAAAAATTCGGGTGTGACGAGGAATTGGATATCTATATCAGATTCTGGAGTGATACTATAATCCTGTCCATATGCCATAGATCCTGTGAGGACAACTGCACTCCCAAATTGTGTGATTTCTGGAATCAGATTTTCTATGATTTTGATTCTTTTTATCGTCTCAGTTTGTGCGATTCTGGGTTTCGGAGGAGTGAAGTTTTTGTCGAGCATGGCTTTACTATAAGAGAAAAGAGAAAAGATAAAAGAGAAAAAAGGAGGTTTTTTTTGACTTCCCAATGTGTTTGCTTAGTATTTCGCTTATGATAAAAACAAATACGACAACAAAAAAGAGTACTGCCAAAAAGGCTGCTCCAAAGAAAACTGCTCCAAAGAAAACAACTGCAGTTGCACCGAAAAAAACAGTAGCAAAGAAAACAACGACCGTCGCTCAGAAGGCTACAGTCGCCCCGCAGAAAACAGCCCCAAAGAAAACAACCGCCAAAAAGGCTCCTGTAAAAAAAGTTACAACTCCCAAAATATCAGAAAAGATCATTCCTGCAGCTCCAGTAAAAAAGACAGCGACTTCTACTGCTACTGGCAAGGAAGGTGTCAAATTACTCGGAATACTTCATCTCGCAGGGAATCTCCTCTCTGGAGGTACTCTCGGTCTCATTCTCGTCGTCCTCTATTACTTCTTTCAGAAAAATAAACTCTCAACACTCGAGAAAGAAACATGTTTTGAAATTATCAATTTCAACCTCAGCTTTATCATCTATGCATTTGTTGCCTCTGTTCTCATATTTATCCTCATAGGACTTCTTCTGATACCTATTGTTCTCATCACTTGGCTCGTACTCATGGTAGTTGGTTTTCTCAAGCATATATCTGGTGAAAATTACAAATATCCGTTTACTATCCGTTTCGTGTCGTAAAAAAGGTTGCCTTTTTCTGAAAATCTCTACTATTCCTCTCGTGCCAATGTATCCGCCTAGGTGGAACAGGACGCATAAATTCGTGTGCCAATGTAGCTCAGCGGTAGAGCACAGGACTCATAACCCTGTGGTCGGCGGTTCGACTCCACCCATTGGCACCAATTACAGAATTTCATCTATTTTCTGTATGCTAGAGGGGACAGTGTTCAACACACTCGATTTGCCATTTAAGGCAAACCTCCCCCATTGGCACCATTGTTTGACTTTTTATATAAATTCATACAATTTAGAACACATATCGCGGGGTAGAGCAGTGGTAGCTCGTCAGGCTCATAATCTGAAGGTCGGTGGTTCGATCCCACCCCCCGCCACCAAAAGACATTTTTCAATTTAATCCCATTCGTGGGATTTTTTTGTGTATCTTAATCGAACCAATTACCACTCACTTCGTTTCACTGCACCCTCGCTTGCTCGGCGTGAGACTCGTTCCGGTTCGATCCCACCCCCCGCCACCAAAGAACATCGAAAAAATCTCCAAATTACTTGGAGATTTTTTATTGATTCATTTTTATGAGAACTGTCACATTCTAGGAATTCTGATTTAAAACTTCTAAAAACCTGTGATTGTATGTTCCAGCAGCATCTTCTGCACCAGTAATTTCAGCTATTATTTCCTGATATAAAGCATGGGACATTCTGTTTCAGGCAGCATTCATGGCATAGGTGTTGTGAAAGGGGGCGACAAATCCAGGTGCAATGAGTGGCACAATATCTCCTCCAGGTATTAATTCTATCTTATCGGATTGTTCTACGGCAGGTAGAACTTGTATGGCTATGCGTAATTTTTGACCTGAAATTTCCACTCCAAAAGCATGAGAAAATGCAGTTTTTCATTCGCGTATGTTGTAAAAATCAACTTCTCAATCTTGTTCAAAATTACCAATCTTTCTGATAGCATCTATAGTTTTATCGAGATTTTCATGTCCTGTTTCTATACCAAATTCGATTGCATATTTTAAATCATCATAGCATTCAAGCCAAACGATGATATCTGTTGAATTGTTTTTTCCTAGTCTTATTCAGAGAGGTTTCCCTTCTGGCATTAATCTCCAGTACCTTAATAAGGTACTCAGAGCTGTGCTGAAGTGAGTAAAAATTGATTCCTTGGTTTCTTCATCAATATGGTCAAATCATATAAATATTCTGCCATTTTCATGAATTTTAGTTCATAAGCGGTGAAGTTTATCATTATAAAATTTTTCACTTTCATGTGACGGAGTTTCGCCGATATTGATATTAAGGTCATTTATCCTGCCTCGATACAAGTCTACTACTTCTTCTATAATTTGTGCTCATTGCCAGAGTGCAGAGGATATGACCAGGTGTTCTTCTAGATTTCCTGTCTGTGCGAAATTATGTAATCCGGTAAGAGTTTCTCTCATATCAGCTGGTATTTCTGTTAGGAGTTTTCTGGGTAAATTCCTTACAAAACAGGTGTTTTTTCCAACACCGCATCATCCATCACATCATCCAAATGTTACTTCTGCTTGTATCATGATTATTACATTATAATTTAATGTAATAATTGTCAATTTTTATAATCCTCTGAAATAATCCAGTATCCATGTTCCGCCTCCTGGTGATTGCCATCCGCCACCTGTAGGCCAACTATGTGGATCTCCGCCGTAGCCTGTATAGCCTTCACACCAGACCACTGGATTGTCACTAGAGCAGTCAGTGTGTTTCTGACAGGTGAGAGTTCCTATTTGGATATTTTCTGTAGTCTCGCTACATTCATTTGTCTTGAGTCGAATATTTCTTGCACTGATTCCTGAGGCGTATGATGAGAGATGGTCATCGACATTTTGAAAAAATAAACTCGGTACTGGCCCAGAACATTCTCCCGTATAGGGTCATGAACCGACTACTGCGAGACCACTCATGAATTCTCCACGGAGACAAGCGATACGCTGTGCCATCCACCCACCGAGAGAGTGGCCTATTGCGTAGACCTTGTCTCGATTGATACAGTAGTTATCGGATACTTGCTCGAGGATGGCATCGATGAATGTCATATTTTCTTTTTCACTCCATGAGAATGATTTCCCGCTACTACTCGAGAGTCCTGCAGGATAGGCAATGATGAAATCACTTTGTTTTTCGAGTTTCATATAGTCCTGTACCTGATCTTTACTGTTTGTCCTTCCGTGTGTTGCGATTGCGAGAGAGTATTCCTTGTCCCTCGAATAATTCGTGGGAACATAGAGGTTATATTTTCTCTCTTTTCCTGCTATCATAATAGTGTTTTCAGCATGGAGATTTCAGCTTGTCTGACATCCTGTGCTTTTATATGAGAGAGGGGTCTTCGTCCGTGTATATTCCTGGAGTCGTATGATGAGTTCTGCTGATTTTCCTCGAGAAATTTGTGTACTCTTTGTATAACTGTGTGTTGCCATGATGTTATTATCATCTGAGAATTTCTGGAGTATTTCGTACCAAGGTTCTCCTGTTGTTTCTACACCGAGAGTGAAGGCTTTATTCCCAAATGCGAGTGCCTCGAGTGTCGTCACAGAATCATTTGGTTTGAATTTTCCATCCGAGAATCCATTTGCTATACCCAGACTGTGAGCTGTACAGATGTATCGGTGGTACCACATTGCTGTATCTACATCAGGGAAGCATTTCTCAGCGACTGTTTCCGGGATTGGTGTATTACTGGCTCGTAGGAGTATTGTGAGGAGCTCAGCTCGTGTGATATTGTTTTCTGTTCCATATCGCCCGTCTCCGTATCCATTGGTGAGTCACTGAGTTTCGAGGTTGAGTATCGAGTCTTTGTACCAAGAATATTCTATATCTGTAAATGTTGCGAATACTGGCTGTAACGCTATGACAGAAATGAGTCAGAGAACGAGTTTTTTTGTAGAATTCATACCCGTACTGTACCCATATTTCTCATGATACAAGGTATTTTTGTGAAAGTTTTGTGAGGAAGGCTAGACTTTTTTTGATTTTTTTTGAGTAGGTTTTGTTGTTTTTTTCTGTTTTCCAAAGATTTTTGAGGTGACAACTGATGGTTTTCATGGTTTTTTGATCGAATCTTCTATTTGAGAAACTCGTTTCAGTATCTCATCTTGTTCTTTTGCCTCGTCCTCCATAGTGTCCACGAGTTGTGAAATCTTTTTTTCGCTTCTCAGTGCTCGGATAAAGCCACTAGTGAGAATACCTGTAGGGAGTGCCACGAGACCTATGCCCAAGAGTGCGAGACCCATACCAAGTATTCTCCCCCCAAATGTTAGAGGTACTACATCGCCATATCCTATGGTCGTCAGAGTGACTACAGACCACCATATACCGTCAAATATGTTTCCTACTTGTGTATTATGTCCATTTTCCAGAGCATAAAATAATACTCCTGATATAAGTATACACTGGACCGAGAGTATAAAAATCACCATCATCTCAAACCATATCTCTCGTGACATATCCCTCAGGAGTCTCAGTACGCGCGATGATCGGTAAAAATGAAACATATTGAGAATTGTCGTAAAACGCAGTACTCTCAATATTACAGTGTCAGCATTGTGTAAGTCTTGGGTCCATATCATGGCAAATAGTGGAGCTATGACAATCATGTCGATGATCGTCAACGGGTGTATGAGAAATAGGAGTGTTGCCTTGACTGGAGAGGTTCATGTATAGTTCTGTGATGCATTCCAGAGTCTGTAGAGAAACTCTGCGAGAAATGCTCCGAGTATGGCAATATGGACAGAGAGAAAGAGATTTCTAAGCTCAGGAGTCATGACGCTCTCGACGGATTCTATAATCGTCAGAGTGATACTAATAGCCACCAATACAACCATCAAAAGGTTGATAGTCATAGCGAGCTTTTCTTCAGATTTGAATTCGCGAGGAAACATATGTACGAATTGTAAGAATATTCCTAAATATTCCTAGCTCAACCTAGTATTTATGGTGGAAAAATAGAAAAATGTTTCGTAGCATACCGTAGAACTTTATTTGACATTTTTTATAGAATAAATATGCTCACTTATATGATTAACAAAGCAGTAAAATTCCCTGTTCCCATCTTTGCTACATAAGTACAAGGAGTTTTTTCTGTAGTTTTTTATTTCTCTCCTTGTGGGGAGTTTTTTTATTTTTATTTTATGGAAACAATTGTAGTTAAGATTGGTACAGAGTCACTCAGAGACTTTGATTCAAATCTCAAAGTGGAAAAAATGGTTGAAGCCATCGCAACACTCATGTCTCAGCAAATTCGCATTATTCTTGTTTCTTCGTGAGCAGTTTGAGAAGGAATCAAAGTACATCCTGCTAGCGAGAGTAAACCTCTTTTAGCAAGTATTTGACAGCCAATTCTCTTCGAAAAATATAGACAAAAATTTGCAAAACTTCACATATCAGCAGCACAATTTTTACCTGCGCATGCTCAAATTGAGGATGATTCAGGCTATCGACAGATGGCGTATGATACAATTTCTTCAGCTCTCGAGGCTTGAATTATTCCTATTGTGAATGAAAATGATGCATTTTCTCCTTATGAGATGAATGCTCTCAGGCGTGGTGCTGATAATGATAATAATGCACTCATCATGGCTCAATTGTTTCGGGCAAAAAGTATTATACTTATAACAAATACTAATTGAGTTTATTCTGACGTTACCGATTCAGCGAGTCGTATTCCGATTATAAAATCTCAATCCCTAACTGACGAATATGTATTATCACTTTGTTGAGCCAAGTCAGAGAAAGGGACCTGAGGCATGAATTCCAAACTTTTAGTATGAAGAGTCGCAAGCCAAAAAAATATAGTCACACATATTTGCGATGGAGTCACTAGTGGTGTTATTGAACATGTTCAATCCTCTTATAAATGAGAAAATGGAGGCACGGTAATTATGTAAAATGTACAATTTTTTCTTCTTGATTTCATTCTCGCAATTCATACCCACCCTTTTCGAGTGTTTTATCAGTGAGGAGTATCACATTTGGTATTCCGAGTAAATCCGCATCACCCATTTTCATACCAAATCATGCATCTCGTTCATCAATGAGGACTTCTTTTCCTTCTTTTTCTAATGAGAGAGCAAGAGTTTTTGCTTTTTCGAGATGGTCGCCGTGGACTACGATGAGATGAGTGTATGGTGAGACATTTTCAGGCCAAGAGAGTCATTTTTCTGACATCATAGCCTCCGCAATAACACCCATTGTTCGAGATATACCTATACCATAACAACCCATATACGGGTGGAGTGTTTTTCCATTTTCTGTTGTTATCTTGAGGTTAAATGCTTCGGTATATTTCTGAGAAAGATCAAAAATATTTCCCACTTCTGATGCCTTTTCTGTTCTGTATTCTTTGCCTGAATTTGGATTTAAATCAGTTTCTTTTGCGACTTTGAGATCGTAGAATTGTGTTGGTTTTTGTATATCTCTTCACCAGTTGCAATTTGTTATATGGACTCCAGTTTCATTTCCACCTGTTTCAAAATTTGTCATAGCCTCACAAGCCTCATCAACATAGACAGCGATTCATTTATCTAGATTGTAGAGTCATGCGTAACCTACTTCGCTCTTTGTGAATTTTTTGATATTTTCTGGTGTCGCTGGTTTCCAGCCTGACCCTGCTATTTTTCTGAGCTTGAGCTCATTGACATCATAATCTGAACGCACTACGACGAGTATTATTTTGTCGTCTTTTTCATAGAAGAGAGCTTTCGTAGAGAGCTCTATAGGTATGTTGAATTCTTTTATGAGAGCTTGTACTCCTGTAATCCCTTCGAGAGTATGTTTTTCAAGGGGTTTTTCATCTTTTTCGTACTTATAATTTGGAGCTTTTGATCCTGCAATTTCACGATTATACCACGCATTATTTGTCTCGTCGTAAAATATGATATCTTCACCAATTGGTGTAAATGTCTGGAACTCAATTGAATCATTGGGGGTAAATTCACCTCCATCAGAGAAAACAGGAACAGTTATACCACCTATTCCGAGTCGTTCGTAGACTCTGATATAGGCCTGCCTCATCGCTTCGAAGAATTCTTGGAATTCTTCTGTTGTCAGGTGAAAAGAGTACGCGTCTTTCATCTTGAATTCACGACCACGCAAAAGTCCTGATTTGGCTCTTTTTTCATTTCTAAATTTTGTTTGAAACTGGTAGATACAAGCGGGGAGCTGTTTGTATGAACGCAAAAATTCTATCATGAGCGGCGTTGCGACCTCTTCATGAGAGAATCCGAGCGCAAAATCAGCATCGTTTGCTCCTTTTACCTTGAAAAGAATATCTACATCCCATCGGTTTGTAGTATCCATCGACTCTTTACTGACGAGAGATCCCATAAGGATTTCTTCACAGCCTACTGCGTCCATTTCTTCGCGTACGATTTGTTCTATTTTTCTCATTACACGGAGTCAGAGAGGGAGAAAATTGTAGACCCCTGCGTTTTCTTGCCGGATATATCCAGCCTGGAGGAGAAAGCCAGTTGATTTGTTTGCTGATCCACTTGGAACAGTTTTGAGAGTCTGAAAAGACGATTTTGAACGGAATTGCATAATGCCCCCATTATAGAGGAAAGAGAAAAAGAGAAAAGGGCAAAATTTCGGACTTTCTATATTCTTTGTTTTTTGACCGTCACATCTTGCAAAGACTTCCACTATTACTATACTTTCGGTCATATGAAAAAATTCTTTCTCACTCTTGGACTCCTTTCTTTTCTAGGCGGAGGGTATTATCTTCAACAGAATTATACTTTTGTTCAACTCTCATCAGAGCAGCTTGCTCAGGTAGGGTCTACAGCTCTCCAGTCATCTGTTATAAACTCTATTTCTGGCGAGAACGAGACACACCATTCTGATGTACTCTTTCGTGTGGGGTCTTTTGCAATCGTGAAGAACTCTTCAGAACTGCTCGTAGCTGATCAGGTGAAGTAGGGTGACCGATGGCAATTTTTGTATCACGATCACTTGTTTCATAATTTCTCTCAGGATTTGAGAGGAAATCTCTGATTCCTTCTTCCCATTTCTTAAATGCTATAATGGCATTCTGATGAGCTGATCGTTGATCTATTGAACGAATAGTTTTTTCCTCTAGCATGATGAATTTTTTCGGTTCGTAGAAGTATTTAGAGTAGTCTGTTGCATCAATTATTTGGCATCCTGTAGCACCCTTTGAAGCTGTTTTACCGGCTGCATGAACCATATTATGGAGGTAGTGCACACTGATATTTTTTCGTGAATCCGCTATTATTTCGTCTATGCTGTAGCGTAAGTGGTATGGTATTTTCTGAAATCGCATAAAATATATATTGAGACCATGATTCTATAAATAATCAATAAATTGCAAGAAAAACATGAATTTACTTTTTCTCATTGCAAAAATACGACTTTTTTATACCCTATTTGAAACTTTATTTTCTCTTCAATTTTCCCTATGTATCATATTATCTGACACAAAAATCCTGATTCAGATGCTGTACTCTCAGCCCTTATAGCAAAAGAGTATTTCATTGCTATGGGTATGGAAGCTGAGGCATATAGACTCGGTGATTTGAATAAGGAAACTGACTTTGTCCTCAAATCTATCTGAATCGAGGCTCCAAAGATTATTTCTACTCTCGAGCCTGGTTCAGAAGTAGTTTTGGTCGACCATAATTCTGTCAATCAGACTATTGATGGTATAGAAACTCTCCGAATTAAATATATCATTGACCATCATCGTGTAGAAAATCTCTCTTCTGATGAACCTATTCAGCTCCGTTTTGATCCTATTTGTTCGACTTGTTCTATTCTGTTTCTCATGTTTGCAGAGCAAGATCTCGAGATTCCCGATCATGTCGCAAAGATGATCCTCGCGGGAATTCTCTCTGATAGTCTGGCTTTCCGTTCCCCAACAACTACAGATGAAGACCGTGAAATCGCTGGGTATCTCGCAGAAGATCTCGGTATAGATGATGTTCAGGCGTACGCAAAAGCTATGTTTGATGCAAAATCAGACCTCGGTGACATGCCAACGAGAAAAATTCTTGAACTAGATTATAAGGTATTTACTTTTGGATGAGATAAAAAATATGGTTACGGAGTTATGGAAACTACTAGCCCCAACTATGCTATGAGTCGCAAGGGTGATATCATTGCTGATATGCAAAAACTCAAAGAAGAGACCGGACTGCATGCTATTTTCTTTTCTGTTGTTGATATCCTTGCTGAGAAAAATACTACATTTGTTGCAGGGGATATTGAGTCAGAGGCTCTTCGTGTAGTTTTTGGAGCGGAGACTCAGGATATGATTGCAGATCTCGGAAAACGTATGAGTCGAAAAAAAGAATTGGAACCACTTCTCACGGCTTATTTCGAGAAAAAATAAAGAAACTTCGATTATTTGCAATTAAACTCAATTAATTATAATCACGGCACACTCAATAACAGGGTCTGCCTTATTTTCATATTACAATTATGAAGCCTACTCAACCGCAGTTTGAACTGCTGACATTTTATCATTTCGTCGATATCCCAGAAAATGAACTCGAAACTGTTTGTGCTGAGCATCTCCAATTTTGCTCTGATATTTGACTCAAAGGTCGTATCTATATAGGTACAGAGGGTATTAGCTCAACTGTTTCTGGTAATCTAGGACAATGCAAGTCGTACAGGATGTACCTGGAATCAACTAAATATTTCAAAAATATTGCTGATATAGAGCCAAAATCAACCCTTGTGCCTGGTCATCAATTTCCAAAACTTACTGTAAAAATACGAAATGAGATAGTTGTTCTCTGAGAAAAAGTAACAGAAATTGAAGTAAAAAAATACAGAAAGGAGCTCACACCTGATGAATTCAAAAAGATTCTCGACGAGGGCAGAACAGATGACTATGTCATACTCGATATGCGTAATGACTACGAATATCGTCTGGGACATTTCAAATGAGCTATCCCTGCTGGCACCGTGAATTTCCGAGAAGTACCTGAATTATTGGAAAGATATCGCGATAAAGCAAAAGGTAAAAAAATAATCTGGTATTGTACCGGTGGTATCCGTTGTGAGAAAGCTGCTGTTCTCGCAAATAAAGCCGGCATAGAAGATGTCTACGCTATTGAAGGGGGAGTTGTTCAATATGTGAATACTCACAACGATGGTAATTGGCTCGGTAATCTCTATACATTTGACGATCGTGTGAGTACTTTTGTTGGTGATGAGAACACACACACCACAATAGGTACCTGTCTCCATACAGGTCAATTAACTGACCACTGTGATAACTGTCGTTATACTGAATGTAATGCGCGTATGATTGTTGATTTCTCTGAACATAAAAAACATATGTGATTTTGTTCTCAGGAATGTTTTGATAAGGCTCTTGAGACACTCCTTATCAAGGATGTTGATTGGGACCAATTAAAAATGACGAATGACGAATGACGAATGACGAATGGTAGATTTTATACTTATAAGGAACTTCGTTCGCTGATAAAATCATGAAAGATGACATTTGCCGAAGTTCAGGACATCATCACCAAACATCTCCAGAAAAAACTCTGAGAAACAACCTTTCGACATAGAGAGAGTCAGAAGGAATGAGTTATCCAGATGGATTAATTACTATTTCTTGAGGTATTCATCAATAGTTTCAGCCCATGTACCTCCTGCATCTATAGTTTTTGCTTGGAGGAATAGAGTTTTTGCTTTTTCTTTGTATCCTGATTCATAGGCAAGGATTCATCACTGGACAAGAGCTATAACATTATTATTTTTGTTCAGTATGCTATCTACAATTATTTGTGCCTCTGATTTTCTGCCTGTTATTCTGAGATACCACGCCTCAAGAGCGAGGATGCTGTCTGACGATTGATATTTTTGTTTTCAGAGTTTTATCCATTCATCAGCATTTCGATTTTCTTCATGAATCAGTGCGAGATAGATTGCATTGATGATATCTGCCTCAGTAGCATCATTTTCTAGGACGAGGTATCACAATACCTGGAACATATTTTTATAGAGTCAGAGTACATAATAGTTGTATGCGAGTTTTCTCTCGACGACTGTTTTTGGTTTGTATCCTCAGAGTACTGCTTTGTTGAAATAAATATTTGATATTTCGTAGTCTTGTTTTTCAAATTGGATGAGACCAAGTATGAAATCTGCTTCTGCATCTTTTGGTTCTAGTTTTTTGTATTTTGTGAGAATACCCTGAGCTCTCTCATACTGGTTTGTCATGAATGCTGAAAATCCTACAATTTTTAGAATAGGACGATAATCTGGCTTTTGTCTGAGAACAGTTTCCCCGATTTTTATAGCGGTTGTATAATCCTTATTCTTATAAAAAGCTCAGATGAGCAGAGCATCTTTATAGCTCGCATCTTTGGTGCCAACTGCTTCGTAATTTTTTAGCGCATTTTTGAGATCGACGAGAGGTCCGTAGCTGTGAGGATAGTCGCGTATTGCTTTCTCACATGAGATAAATTCGTATTCACATGTCCATGATACCTGAAATGCTTGACGCATATTTTCTGGTATATCCATTGTTGTGAGCCTTCTCTGGAACTCCCCATCTCCTGTATACCTAAGAGCGTAGAGGAATTCTTCCTTTTCTGACTGGTAGAGATCGTTTGCATATTTTTTATAGAGGTCAGAACTTCTCTGAAATTTCTTTGCACGAAAAGCTATATGAGCCAGTTTTCTCTCTATTTCTGCTGAAGGGAAGAGACGAAGTACTCTCTCGTAGAGACCAGCAGCTTCACTGTATTCATTATTGTTAGATAAATAATCCGCTCTTTTTATGAGTATTTCTGCTCGCTCCTTTTTTTCATTACCCTTGAGTTCTGCGTCTAGATCCATCGCATTTGTTTTTACTCCCATGATAGATCATCTTTCTATAGTGATATCTTCTGTTATTCACTTTACTTCCCCAGAGATTGTTTCTATTGGTGCACTTTTTAACCACGGTATATAATCTCAAATACTACAGCTGGAGAGGAGTATTGAGGTGCAGAATACGAGACAATAGAAGAGTGGGTGTCGTGATGCCATTTTGTACTTGGGGATAAGAGTCGTATGCTTCTGTGTATAGTATAATTTTTCTGTTTATGCACAAATTTTTCAATCTGTTTATAGTAGCGAATTCAGAGAATGTAGTTTAGTTGAATGTCTCTCTGATTACTTCTATTGCTCTTAATGATGCCCATGACCCGCTTCGTGTCCTCCACTTTCCCCACCTTTGCTCGTTCCCACTCGTCCAATTATGTAGAATATGAGATGGACTACGAGACCTGCTCACCCGAGTCACAAGAGTGGTAACTGTGCATTTGTCAGGGTATTTATGATATATCCTACCACTACAATGAGTAGTCATGTTCGAGTCGGTCAGAAGAGGAGAATGATGATAAATAAACGAAGTAAGTATCAGGTTAGTTCACCTACTAATCGACCAAATAGTCCAAAAATATGCTGTCAGCGTTTACCATACCAGTTTCCAGTTTGTACGAAGCTCGCAAATCTACCATGATGAGCTTCGTGCCCATGATGAGCTTCGTGCCCATGATGAGCTTCGTGCCCATGATGAGCTTCGTGCCCATGATGAGCTTCGTGCCCATGATGAGCTTCGTGCCCATGATTCTTATCTATTG
>JAGOOR010000008.1:2595-12949 GCA_017992415.1 Candidatus Altimarinota bacterium | reverse complement strand
CCATGATGAGCTTCGTGCCCATGATGAGCTTCGTGCCCATGATGAGCTTCGTGCCCATGATGAGCTTCGTGCCCATGATGAGCTTCGTGCCCATGATGAGCTTCGTGCCCATGATTCTTATCTATTGATGATTTTTCTTTTTGAGGAACTTTTTCGACATTTTTGAGCATTATGCGGGCGAGCGGATTCATACCGTTCTCATCTATCCATTTATTTGCAACATTATTGAGCCTGTTTGGAGATATACCGAGGCTATCCTTGATCTCTTTCGTTCGTTCTCATAGAGTCTCTTCTGAGAGAACAGAGGAGACATGTTTTTCAGGTACTATACGGTGGTCGGTATTCATGGTATCTTTCCATTCTTGCTGAATTTTTGTTCTGTCAAGTTGGACCTCTATATAATTTCTGTCATATCTTTTTCTACCGCAAGGTATATTCATTGAGCTGTTTGTGTCGCAACTTCACCAATATTCTCTGTTATTATTATTCATTTTGCTACCTTGCTTGCTTTGATAGCTGCACTTCATCATCGGATAGCTGCACCTCATCAAACTCAAGCAACTCAACCTATTCCTGTCCAACTTGTTAGTATTCCGGCGACTAGTAGTACATCTGAAGTCCATCATAGTGCTGCCATGCCTGTATTGAACAATCATGGCTTTATGTGTCCTCGACTGAAATCTTTGTACGCTTGTTTTGTATCAATCCAGCTACTCAAACCTGGAGTGAGATTTTTACTTACCTCACCAGTTTTTTCCCATCCAGACTGTATGCCATCATCCTCATAATTTGAGAGATTATTCTGTATATGATCAAATGTCGAATAGAAATATCGTTCAAATTTCTCACGAGACATATACCTCATGTTGATTTTTCAGTCATTCCAGGTTGCTCACAGAAAAGCACAAACTTTTATTTCTTGCTTCTGTTTTTCTGGATTATCTAGGAAGTACTTTTCTAGAGCGTGTTTGTTTTGTTGACAGAGTTTTCGGAAACGATTTACAGATGCTTCATACCTTGGCTGTATTTCTGTGAGGATTTTTCTCATGCTTTTTTCATCTGCATTTCTATAAAAATCTAGGTTATTTTCTAGAAAGAGTTTTGTCGTTTCTGTATCATTTTCGCCAATTATTGTATCCTTTATTTTATCTATTTCTCAGAAAATATTTCGCATTTCTGGTGCGTGATTATCTATTCTTTCACTTGCAGGTATATCGCTCTCAAATCATCCATAATCTACAGTTTCGTATGATTCTCCGAGATCATCTAGCCCCTCATTTGCTGATTCTTTATTATTTTTTTTTTCTGCTACAGCACTTGCTATCACAGGAGTAGCGAGGAGTACTATCAATGCAGCTATACCTCATGCTTTCCTCATACGAGTTCGAGATGGATGCGTCGATGGTAGATTGAGGAGGGACTGTGCTTGATTCCTGAGTTGATTTGTGTTCACTCCGTGTATTACAGCACTCCTTGCAGTACGACTCTGCATAAATGCGTCAATATTTCAGAGAACACCATCAAGTGTTTTCAGATCTGCCGTGTCTGGTAGATTGAGTATAAATTTGAGAGGATGGTATGCTCTGAGGTTTTTATCAGTTATTTTATCTAGAATAGCTTGCGCTTCTTTTTTCGCTTCCTTGATATATTTTTCTCTTTTCACTGAATTTGATCTTCCTTCCGCACTTGCGGCTAGTTGAATATTTTTCTTTACTTTTCTGCTATCTGCGAGATCTTTCGCTATCTCTCAGAGTTCTTTCATATTCTTGCTAAATATACCACCAAAGGCATACCGTTTAGACCTGCTTCGATTTATGTACTCATACATATTAGCTTCTATGATGAGTTTTCTGTCAGCGAAAAGTTCTAAGAGGTTTTCTAGTCCATGCCCAGAACCTTTTAATTTGTTGTAAATCATACCACCCATTTTGGCTTGCGGTCAACCTGTGAGGTAGAGTGGAGATGATATCAGCGCTCGCAAGATACCGAATCGTTTTCTCTGTACTACATTTATTCCTGCCCCAATTATTATGAGTGGTGCCAATCCGTCTGTTGTTTCTACCAGGAGTTCCTGTGCTGTCATTCATCCATTTACTGTATCGAGTGCATTTTTAGCGAAAGTGAAAGGGAGTATTACGCTTTTTGTTAGACCATCCCAGAGTATGAATTGACCTCACTTCACGAGTATTGTTCATCCATTTTTTACAAATTTTTCCATCGCGCTTGCTCCCTCCTTTGTATTATTTTTTTCCATTGCTTCCCCCAGTTCTGTCATTTCGCTTTTGAATCTCCCAAAGAATCCTTCTCGTAGAACCGCTCATATATTGCCCAAGAGACCTTCACTATTTATAGCCATCTTTCTTGATTTGTGATACTGCTCAATGTCTTCTAGTTTTGGATTTGTACAGAGGAAATCAGCAGCTACTTCAATTCAGGCATCATCGAGTATTACCCACCGTATATATCCATTCCAATTATCATTAATTCGTATATTTGTTCCCTGGGTTGCAGTCATCAGGCTTGCGATATCTCCAGCTTCTATATTTTTACCTCATTTGATATCTCCAGCGAGTTTTTTGATTTTTTCTTGGAATTCTTTTTCTCGAGGATTTTCTGATTTTTTGAGATGTTGTTCGAGATTTTTCTCAAACCATAGTATTCCATCCTTTGTTTTCTCGTGGATGACTTGTTCTCTTTCTGGCGCAAATAGTGAGACACCAGCTTCCTTTATTTTATCTAGGACGCGTTTTTTCTCTTCTTCGAGTCGTTTCTGGAGAGCTTCCTCATCACTTAGTACATCGACAAACTCACCTATATTATCGCGTGCACTGTCGAGGGCATCTGTTGGGATTCATTGTTTCTCAAATTCTGCGCGTATCTCGGGGAGTTCTATTATGTCTCGAAACCAATCTGCCAGTTCAGCATTATCTTCCGGTACATATATTTTATGCCCTAGGAATACTGTACCATTTGCCACCGCGGCAAATATCATCGCTGTTGAGATGAGATTGTGTCCAACCATTCCCAGAATAGCTGTGGCTCACTTGATGCCTGTGAATGTTCCAGAGAGTCATAATCTGATAAGTTCTGGCCTCACTACAGCGAGAGTTGCTAGAATTGGAAGTGCTTGCTTACCATACTTCTCAATATCAAATTCTAATTCATCTAGATACTCTGCTGTTGGTGTGAGTTTGTCCGCGAGAGTTACCATACCTTCAGGTACTACTTCTTTTTTTGATTCGAGATATTCACTGAGTTTTGATCCATTTGCTATGTCCCACCCAGATGAGAGGGCTCCAGTGACTGCCTCTTTTGTCTCGCGGCCAATATCTCCACAGTATTCGAGTACTTGTTTTATCCATGTTTTCTGAGCTTCTGGTTCGCTCGGCATAGTTCCTATTTTTGCTATTATTTCTGGGTCTTCTGATGCTTTTGCGACACTTCATAATCCAAATAGGAGTAGCCCAGATGCACCACACATTCTCAGAAAACGACTTCCAGCACAACGCATGAGAAAATTCTTCCCATCTGATGGTGCTCCGAGCTTATCTCGGACTGAAGCAGGGAGAGCCTGCATAAGTCATGTGACCGCAGCTGATCCGAGAAGAGTTCTAGAGATTGTATCAAAAATATTTCACTTTCATTCTGTTATTTTTTCTCATTCCTCTTTTTCTCCTTCCTTTACTTTTTCTTTCCCTTCTGCGATTATTTTCTCTGCTTTCTCTTTCGTCATAGTTGCAAGTGCTTCTTTTGCTCCTTTGAATCCTAGGAAAGCCCCGAGAGTAAAAAAGAGTAATTTGAAAGTAGTACCTATTCCAGAAAAAAAGTCCTTTACTTTTGTTCCCATATTTGTGATCCCTTTTTTTATTTTTTGAAGAGGGGAGAGTGTTTCCGTGATTCCTGCGGTTATTTTTTCTTTTGTATCGTCTACTCTCTCTGTTACTCATTTTTTTACTTCTTCTATTTTTTTGTTGAATTCTTCTGCGAGACCTCCTGTTTTTTCTTTTGTTTCTGCTGCCACTTCCTTCATTGCTGTGATCTTGCTTTTCAAAAGCTCTTTTACTTCTTCTACAGGAGCTAGGTTTTCATTTTTTATGAGTTGTCTCCATTCATTTTCAGTGAATTCGATAATTCCATCTTTATCATTTTGTTTGAGTGCTTCATCGATAGTTGTCTCGAATTGAGCGAGATATTCGTTGTTTTTGGCTTGTTTACGCAGTTCTAACCTCAATTCCTCGAGACCGGAGAATTGTATCTTTTTTTCAGCTATTTCGAGAGTCGCGGTTACCATAGAGAGAAATTACTATTACCCCTACAAAATACCATATTTTGTGGGGGTAAGCAAAGATTTTATGTTTTTTATACGCTTATTGTTTCAGTTTTTGGCACAATCAACTTTTCTACGCCAGCTGAGAATTCATTTAGAGTAGTATTAGTTGCGAGTTCGGCACTCTTTTCATAAGTAGATACTTGATACTTATTACGAATAGTATTGAGTTCATTTACGAGGTCTGTTTTTTGCTCATTGAGACGTATGAGTTCGCGTGTTTTCGTATTTTTATTAGTCAGCCTCTCAGCAGCAGCGATTTGTTTGTTTATTCCTCCAATTTGTCATTCTAATTCTCTCATTTTCCCGTGATCAGAGCCTTTTTCAGCTGCTGTGAATTTTTCTTTTCGTGTGACAGTTTCTTGTTTTATCGCTGGATTTTGTTCAGCAATTTGTTTTTTTAATCCATTTATCTCGTCGTTGAGCCTTATGAGCTCTTGTCTATCTCTCTGTCACTCTCGCCCAGACTCTTTGAGAACTTTATATTGTTTCTCGAGACTTGCGAGTTTTGTGTTTAGAACTTCTGATTGAGCATTATTCGTCACAGGAGTATTTGGAGACACCTCTTCTGGTCATTTTTTTACACCACTTAGTGCCTCATCAATAAGTCTTGAATCATTTGCTCTTTTATATAAATCTTTCATTGTAGTCTCTAATTTTACTATTTGAGCTTGTGTTTCCTTTATTTGTTCTTGTAGACCGTAGTTATTTTGATCTTTATCTTGTTTATCGCTCAGCTTATTTCTCTTTGTTATTAATTCATTTCGTTGATTGTTGAATTCACGGATTTTTTTGACAAGAGTATTTGAATAAAGCTCTCTTCGTTGTGGAGTTGTGAGCTCGTTCGCGAGTTCTCATACTTTGACTGTTTTTGGTTGTTTCCCAGGTTTTTCTACCGTGAACACTGTTTCTGTATTATTGAATTTTCCTGCTGTGATATTTGTTCCATCAGCGAGCTTAATTGCTGTGTTTGGGAAATTTTCATGAAGCAGCGTCTCACGACCTTTGATTACCTTAGGCGTTTCTGTTGTTGTCTCAGGTTTTGTTTTTGGAACAATTTTAATTTTCCCATCAGGTTTTTTGGTTATTTGGGCATGAGTGATATTTGCTGCGGCTGCAAAAATTATAGTATTTACTATCTCTTCTGCTGTAAATTGTCCATCGAATGCAATTTCATTCACTCACATGACACCCATACCAGCGAGGATATCCGAGGTAAACATAAATGTTCTGCTCACAGGCAAACCATTTGGTCATTTAGCGACTGGGAGTTTATTGAGGGCTCACTTGAGTCAACTGAATACTCCAAAAAATAATGCACTGTGAAGAATATTTTCTGTAGAAAAACTGTCAGTAAATCCGCTTGAGTCCATTTGTGCGAGACCCGTTCATGCTGCAATACCAGTGTGCAATGCTCCAAACTGATATATTCTTGAAGCTATTGGACCGCTCTGAAGACTTGTTCATAGTCTTCCGAGAGTCGTAGTTGCCCCACGGGCTGCTAGTCATTCTGCCAATCATCCTGCGAAACCACCAGTAGTAGCTATAGCTGCATAAGTTGCAGCTCCTTTCAACATATACATCTGCCAATTATCTCATACTTCTGTCCAAAAGGCCTTATTTTTGAAAAATTGTTCTGCCATACGGAGATTTTGTATTCCAGATGGAGATGTATCTTTTTTGAATTCTGCAATAATTTCATCTTCTTTTTGCATGATTACTTCACTCATAAACATCTGTCGTACATATTGGATCTTATCGTCCCTCGAGAGTCATTGTTTATCAGCGTTTTTCATATGTCTCTGGAGCGAATCTGAATAACTATCCTTAAATGCGCCAGTACCAAGGAGTCATTTACCCAGGCTAGTTGGCATTTGAAATTTCTTTCACATGAAACCAAATTGACTGCCCAAAATGCTTGCTATGTTTTTATCATTTATAGCTCATACTCATCCATCAATAATTGTTTCAAATGATGATCACTGATTCCATGGATCCTCTACTGTTCACATGAGTTGACCCGCTAATACATCACGCGCTTCTAGTACGTCAGAAGAGAACTCATAAACACTTGCGAGGTCTCCATTATCAAATTTTTGATGCCATTTCTCCATTTCTCAAGCACTAAGAGGCTCATTCCCTGTCCAATTTCATTGCCCTAACTCTTCCCATCACTGAGCATCTGAGAGTCCTCATGCGAGATTATCCATGAGTTCTTGATTTTTGTGGCATGATAGGTGGTCATTGATGGCTTTCAATGCTTGCTGTATCTCAGATAAATTTTTATTGGCTATCGCTTGAGTTAGTTTCTGTGATAATGCCTGATAGTCAGTTTCAAGTCATTGAATCCTTGATTCAACGCCTGAACGGTATACAGGGTCTCTCTGAAGCCATCGCCCTACATTGGTCGTCCAACCATTATTATCTTCTCCATGGATACCTGATTCTGCTTTGAGTATTGCCCATAGTAATGGATATGTGCTACTCTTCTTGCCGAATTCTTCAAATAAAGGTTTCAGTGTATTATTTGGGTCAATTTCTGTTAGAATCTTTCCTGTTTCATTTATAAGAGCTTCGCCATTTGAGAATTCTAGAGTTCATTTATCGATAGGATCTTGATCTATATTTGCATTTACATCATCGTTATCGTGTTCAGAATAGTATTTTAATTTAGCTGGCCCAGGGGGAATAGGAGCTGGCCCAGGGGGAATAGGAGCTGGCCCAGGGGGAATAGGAGCTGGCCCAGGGGGAATAGGAGCTGGCCCAGGGTGAATAGGAGCTGGCCCAGGGGGAATAGGAGCTGGGCTGTTATCTATATGGCTTGTATCAGCGTGTATAAATTCTGCTGACACCCAACCTATATCAGTATTTCCATAAGCCTTTGTATAGAGGTCGGTTTGATTTTCTACTCTTACTTGGTACCAGATATGATTCTCATTTGTACCTTTTCCTCTCTTTGTATCAGCAGTTTCTTTCGCTACGTCCATAATGATTAGTTTTGCTCCTTCTTTGATCCCATTTACATCATTTTTACTTCCAGGATCTTTTCTGAGATAGACAGGATAATTACTCTTCCATCATTTGTATTTTGGTGGTAACACAGTAGTTGCATCACTGCCTATGAGTGCTTCTTTGAGCAGGTGCACTTTTGCAGCGTCTGTTTCTTGACGAATCTTATCCGCAAGTGTGTTTTGAGCCAAATGCTCATGTTCACGACTGATTTCTGACATAATAAAAAAGTTAATAACACTATGAGGTTACTATACTTTTTTTAGTAATGCAAATATTTTAACAAAAAATACCCTCTCTTTTTAAGAGAGCCTATCTGTAGAATTATCGAAAAAGAACTTCGTATTCTCTGAGAGCAGTTTGTAGTTGATCGTAGCTATAGGATACTGGTCATGTCTCATCTCAATTGGAGTAATGGTCATATCTCTGAATAGTATTTTGTCCGGGGTATAGTACAAATCGAACTTTGTGAGTTGCGACAGCCCCTTTTGCCTTTTGCATTGCTGTAGGTTCTGGCATATGCCAAGAGACTACTATTTCCTTTGATCAGCCAGCCTCATTGATACCTACATATGCATGGTAACTGTTCTTCCCAGATTGACCATGATTGAGGTGTGAATTTTGTTGATTTGAAAAGAGAGATATCTTTTTATCAAGAGTCCTGTCAATCTGATCGTAGAGGTTATTGAAAGAGTCCTCTACCAGGGATGAGTCTCCGGCATCAAACATATTTGAAGCCGCAAGTACTCGTTCCAGGGTGATTTGTTCACCATTGTTATGGTAATCCGGGTTTTCTGTGAGTGGCCTTTGATTTGGTGCATCATAATTTTTGTTTCAACCGCAGTTTTGTGCCATAAGGACGGTCAGGACACCTGCAGCAAAAATGCCTCATATTTTAGCCGTTTTTTTACCTATTTTCCTGCCTCTAGGCGTCAGTAATCGTCCTCTCTGTGCATTATGATTATTTCCAGGTGTCAGTGTGGATGATGAAGACATAGTTTATTTAGTATACATTCATATTATATATATAATATTTATAAATGTCAAATTATTTTGCTGTTTTGAGATACTGTTGGAGTGTGAGCTCTTGGTTATCCATATCAAATGATTCAACATAGGTTTTTACCGCAGCATATTCATCATTTCCATGTATGAGCTCTGAGAGGAGCTCATCATTATTTGGGCCAGTTTCACCTTCTATGAAGTATTTGTGAAGTCGTTTAAGCGATATCTCTCCCCATTCTTTTGCTTTCGGTGCTATGATTTTGAGAGCCCCTATCTTCTTTTCAGTACCTCATATCCAGTCTGGTAAATAGTTCATCCAGCTATCTGCTGTGTCGAGAGATGTTATTATTTCAGGTAGTTTTAGTTTTTTCGCCTCTTCTATATTTTCATTCAGCTCAGGATGAATTTCCATATTTCTTTCCCATGATGTTTCGATGAGATTGAGTAATATTTGCTTCTCTTCGGGTGTCGACAGAGTATCAAGTGTTGCTTGAATAGCTTTTGATTCTATCTCGTCTGGTTTGTAGTTAGCATATTTGTTTTGTTCTGTTGGAGACCCTTCATAGAGGACATAGAGCATTGCTCAAACGGGATATTTGCTTGTTATTGGTTCGAGTTCTGGTTTCATCAAAATCTCGACACCTTGTTCACTACTCCCTCTACGATTAATAAATCTTTTCCATTTATTCTTTACTGATCAGACGATGTTTATCTCGGAGCTTTCGTTCAGAGGGCCTGTTCAATCTACAGGTGTACCATTTGCTGCTTTATTTGTTTGTGCGTAGAGGCCTGTTTTACCAACTAAACCATCAAGAGTTTTTGCTCCAAAAGCTCAGACAGTTAAGAGCATAAAGCCTCCGACAATCCTTTGCCAAAATTTACTATTTGGCCCCAAAAGCATCGCTAAACCTCCGATAAAGGCTGCTATTCCTATTGCTCAAAATGCTATTTTCCCATAATTTTTACTAATCATATTCGTGCTATTTTCTGCTGTTTTCTGTTCTGCTGTTTTGTAATAGGGGTTACTCAGTATGTCCAGAAATCCAGCTGTTTGCCTGTCTCTGATTCCAGAGAAAATTCCATCATCGCTCTCATTTTTCCATGCGAGTAAAAATGATTTTTGTCATGCTGTCAAATCAGATTCCTTGATAGATTTTTCATCTACTTTCCCTTGTAATCTCTCCACCAGTTCATTACGAAAATTCGGAAGATCTTTCGTTCCCGCAGAAGCAAATTCTCTCTGAGATGCATCGTCTAGATCCCCCATATCCATATTCATGGCGAGGAAGGCAGCTGTCGTTATATATGTGTTAACTTTTGGGATGATTCGACTGTTTGTTCAATCCGGTTTTTTGATATTATCGCCTTGCCATTCTCTGATTATCGGAGAGTCTCCACTCGTTTTTTGTCTTAGTGATTTCTGTAGTTCCTGTGCCTGTTTCTGACGATCAGGACTAGAGGGGTTGGAGTTGTCTGAGACCACAGGTTGCCTATTTTCGTCTGCTGTTAATAGGAAATTCTGAGCGAGAATATGGTTCGAGAGTGTCATGGCATAGAGCGCATCGAGGATTTGAGGAGGGAGCTTTTCCTTTTTTTCGAGTTTTTCACCTTTTATTATAACGATATCATCACGAGTTTCCACTTCTTCTAGGAGTGTCAGATCAGCTTGTAATTCTTGTGGATTACCATATTTCTTGTCCAAAATACCTACTTGTGCCTCGAGCTCAACTTGCCTCACAATCTCTGGATTTTTACCATTGAGATATGCGTAACGAGACCCTTCATATATATTGAACATCAATGCCTGAAGATCATCTTCAGTCCATTTGCTCGTTTTTAACTGTCATAGTTTTTTTGCTGAGAGCTCTTTTTGTGCTTCTTCTTGTCTTTTTTTCTCGAGTTCTTGTATCTCTATCTCATCGAGAGGTGTTGCCCTCAATAATGGTTCTGGTCTTCCATGATCTTGCCATCTGCCTCATTGATGATGTTCGTGTTCATGCATATCTCCACCAT
>JAGOOR010000008.1:0-2495 GCA_017992415.1 Candidatus Altimarinota bacterium | reverse complement strand
GATGTTCGTGTTCATGCATATCTCCACCATCATCATGCCCATGGAAATTCTGATTATGTCTTCTGTTTTGAAATAGCATATCTGTTTTTATGAATGATGAGCAGAGCTTTCTCCATCTTTTTTACCATCTCATCTCCACCATCTGTAGAATTTGTATCCAGCAGTCGCACCACCTATAGTGAGAGCAACTGGTGCAAAAAATGAGAGTGCCGCTGCTGTCCCCATAGTTGTGAGGCCTAATACTGAAGCTCCATAGAGACCCCCAGTGATTACTGCTGATCCTCCGACTCCTGCAAGGCCCGACTTGGTAATTCATCCGGTTGTATTTCTTATCCATTTGGGAACCAGGTTTCTCGTTCCCAGTAAAGCTTTTCCAATGAGACCACTTCCGAGGAGACCTACAACAGTTTTATCATAGAGAGTACCGTCAGCTTCGTGCCCAGCGTCATCGTGTCATCATTTTTCATGTTTTTCGTCTCCTTCTTTTTTTGTTTCTTGTCATTCGGCAGACTTATCGCTTGATGCATGATGGAGTTTATTTGTACGCTCGATGAATTTATCATAGAGTCATTTTGCAGAAATAGCCCTCACAGTATCGACACCTCCTTTATTATTGGGTATATCGACACAATACCTCCCCTTTTCTCTTCCTGTTCCTCGATAGACATGACATGTAGCTCAGTGGAAATCAAACGCATGTCGTCCAGGATTTGTCCAAGCCAGATTACATATATCTATCATAGTTTGTCTCTCGAATGGTGCAGGTTTACTCGGATCATGAACATGTATATGGCTAAGTGCACCATGGTTTTGCTGGTCAAGTAAAGCATCTAAGGTTGCACCTCATGCGAGCACCTTCATTCCAAATTGATTAGGATGTTCTACATGAAAAATTGCAGTATTCATGTCCAAAGGTAAAGGTTGGTCAACTCGGATCTCATATTTTTTCCCAGCAAGAGTGTAGGTTCATCTCCCATTCTTACTTTCACCAATTTCTTCACAGAGCTCCCTGAATATATTTGCACTAAACTCATTTCCCATATCCCGTGTACAATTTCATTGATTTGTGCTGGTTCTTGTATTTTGTGCTATATGAGCGGTAATATCTACTATTTCTTCACCTGTACCTATTGGATTAGGGAATCCGACTGTGCGTCATTGTGGATTTGGGAATTGTGCGAAATACCTCGCAAGAGCTGGAGCATTTGCTGCTGTCACTTCTCGAACAGTGTATCTCTGTCCACTGAGTTGATATTCTCAGACTTTATCTTTGCTATCACTGATTTCTCGACAGAGTTTACGAAAAATTGCCTCACTAAATTGTGTCCCCATATCTACCGCTTCTATTGTCTCTTTTCTATCTTTTGATTTTTCATATGCATTACATGCTGTATCTATCAAGCTCGTGACAGCATTCTGCGATATATTATCTCGTGTAGTTATTGTTCAGTTGGTTTCCATAATATCTACACTAAAATCTCCAGCGCCTTGTCATCTAATTGCAATATTTCTATTATCCACTGAATAAAAACCAGTTCGGGCTTCTCTTTCTAGATGACCCTGGCCACGATTTATAAAATCGACAGCCGCAATGATCTGTTTATGGTCTGCTTTCTTTGCTTCTCGTAGTTCCACATTTTGCTGAACATTATCTGAGCTTATTTTATTGACTCGTTGCGATCGTGTATGGATTTCTGATACAAGTATTGTTATGTCTGGTGTTTGGATTCACTGCTGGTTGCTTGGTTGTCCATTGAGGTCTAGATATTGAGCTTCAAATTGATTATTAACCCACGATATCCGCAGAGGCACTTTATTTCTATAATATAGGGCACCTCCAGTGAGTTTAGCTCTTTGTGCTGCTGCTTCTATTTGTTGTGCGGTTGAACTCTCTGTTTCGCCTGTTTGTCAGAGGTATATTGCATCAAAATTATTTTGTTGTTCCATGGCTTGATGTCTACGGTACTCAGCAAGTGCAGCTATCATAACTTGTACATCATTATGTCCAGGCAGATCTTCAAATCGTATATTAGGAGTGTTTCAGGCGACCTCTCGTCTGAGTTGTGCTATCGTGGCCGCATAATTTGCAATTCACATTCCTCTCAGAATATTAGTAAATTCTGTGTTTTGGGAGATTAGAGAGTTGAGTGCATTCAAAAATTCCAGAGAATTCTGTGAGGACTGTCTCTGCGTACCAGAATTACTCGAAATGGTATTAAGAATATCTCATCTGTATTTTTCCAGAGTTTCTATAACTGGACGATTAACAGGCTGTCGAGACTGAGCTTCTCCTGTCTGTAATGTATTTGTAGCATCCATAATTTCTTATTCCTTACTATCTTACCCCACTTTTTCCGCTAAATCAAAAAATCCCATCTGTTTTGCAGATGGGAAGGGTGTTGACAAATATATTATTTAATCTATTTATATTCTTCCCACTTTGCACGAGTTGTATTTTTCCCATAGATTCCATCTTCTATGACAGCACCCTTGAG
>JAGOOR010000007.1:18971-29814 GCA_017992415.1 Candidatus Altimarinota bacterium | reverse complement strand
GTGCGAATAGTGGTTACAAGATGACAAGCGTGGAGGCTATACGGAGAGAAAAACTCCAAGAAAAACACTTCCTGAGAGCGCAAATAGCAGAACAAGAATCACGAACCGAACTCGATAGAAACGATGATAGAACAGTTGATATACGGCCAGAAAATATCAGCTACATCACCATTGCACAATAATTATGCCAGAAACCCTCAAATACCTCATAGATGCTTTTGCAAAGCTACCTGGCGTTGGCGAAAAAACAGCTATGAAATTGGCTTTTCATATTCTTACAAAGAAAAAAGAACTCACGCTAGAGCTCTCAGAAAAACTCATCAATGTCTACAAAAATATCGACACATGTCCTACATGTTGAGCCCTAAAAGATATGAGTACGCCTGAATGTAGCTATTGTAGCAATGGTAAAAGAGATCAGAATGTTATCTGTATCGTAGAAGAATATGCCGACCTGCTCGCCATAGAACAAACAGGTGCCTACAAATGACTCTATCATATTCTCGGAGGTTCTCTCTCTCCTCTTCATGATAGATCGCCAAAAGACCTCTCATTTGACACACTTTTTACGAGATTGCAGGGTATATCCGAAATAATCATAGCCACAAATCCCAACTTTGAAGGAGAAGCAACAGCACTCTATCTCCGTGAACATCTCCCAGCGAGCATGAAAATGACGCGACTGTCTCGTGGATTACCTAATGCCGGATTCATAGATTATGTCGACAGCCTCACTCTGATGAATGCTCTCAAGGGGAGACAAGATTACCTCTAAAAAATGCAAAATTCAAAATGCAAAATTCAAAATTAGTGAAAGCGCTTTACTAAAAACAAAAGACCGCTATTATCTGGCCCAGAACATAAAAAATCCTTCATTTTGCATTTTGAATTTTGCATTTTAAAAAAAATGGCCCTTCCTCTCGAAAAACTCTTCTGATCAAATTGTCGAAAAAAACTCCTCGAAAAATTCTTCCTGGAGCATACTTTTAATCCAAAAAAAGACTTCTTTATACGAGAGCTTTGTCGTGATATCGATGAACAGATAAATGCTGTCCGTCGGGAACTCGAAAACCTCGAAAACCTCTGAATCCTCAAATCCAGATGGGACGAAAATACCAAACACTATTCTCTCAATCTCAACTGTGACATACTTCCTGATCTCCAGATGATATTTGGTAAATGCTTTGATGCCCTCGGAAAACTCAATGAATACTTCCGGGGGAAACACAATCTCTCACTCCTTGTTGTCGGTGGCGGACTAGAAGATATGACTCGCGAATCCACAAACAATCTCATCGACATTCTCGTTATCGGAGATATAGATAAGGAAAATTTTAATCTCTTTCTCACAAAACACTTCTTCGGGAGAAAGATAAAATACGCAGTCATTTCAGAAGCAGAGTTCACAGAACGGATGAAGTTCGGTGATAAACTCATCGGACGAATACTAAACCAGCCAGGAAATATCATCCTCAAAGATTCCCTCGGTCTCAAAGAAATAAAGAAATAAAATGGAACAATATGTCATGGATGGTTGGCCCGGAAGGGTAGAATTTATGGATACATCCGGAGGAATGCACTGCCTAGAATATGAAGTATCAGAAGTAGATCCGTATGATCTAGAGAGAGGACTTTTGAGACCTTCGTAAAAATAGAACCAACCCTCTCTCTGGAAAAACAGAAAAAACATACACAAACTGTAAAACGAACTGAGACGGAATCATATATTATCCGAGTGAACTCTATCTACCCCTCGTGAATGCAAAAATGAGAGTCATCATGTGTCTCCAGTGAAAATGAGCAGAAAATTTTGCTCCCTCCCCCGTCATTCCAGAATTTTGAGCGTAATCCGCCTAGGCGGATGGAGTGAAAAATATGTGGAATCCAGGTGAATCACTACGCGAAGCGAGCTTATAAAATATCAGCCTGGATTCCACCTCGCGTTCGCAAGCTCACTTGGCTGGAATGACGAACAAGGCCACATTTGATTTGTACTCTGAAAAAATAGTATTATAATACTTCCATTACCTCCCAACCTATGCCGTGACTGTGAACTACATTGTAATCGTTTAGAGAACTTTCACTAAAGCTCTCACCTTTCGGTGAGATTTTTTTTACCTTATTATGCTAAATCAATATACATTCCTCAATAACCCCTATCAAATAACCATGGGACATATTCGATCATATAGAAAATTGCTTGTAGATGATCATATCATTAGTTGATGAACTAGCCCTGAATGTACAGTCCCCTGACCTATAGAAATTCGCAGAGAAATAAATGCAAATTGATGAGTCGTAGTTTTAAATGATTCATGAAAAGTTGTCTGAGGGAGCTATATTACAAAATTACCTGAATTTCAAAGATTTCAAATGGGGGAACTAGGGGGTTCAAATGTGCTCATCTCAGAAAGGCAAAAATGAATCTCAAATAGAACGGTCGAGATATTGCTCAACAAAAACATCAATACACCTCTATATAGTGTCGTCTGAGAAGCTACATCCAGAAGGCATACTCGACTCTGGCATGCAACCCTAAACCCTGACAAGCTCTGAATTTTTTTCCAAAATATATTAGCTGCTTATTGAGCTCTCGATTGACAAATAATCCTTGCTAATGATCACGCCCAGGAACTTCTCACATCAGAGCATTACTAATATCTTAATTTCTTACTTTTTCTATGAAACTCCGATCACACATAATCCTCAATGGGCAAGCAGAAGAAGCCATTGAATTCTATTGAGAGATTCTCTGAGTAGAGCAAGTCGAACAACTCACTAGATATAGTGAAATACCAGGCGATTACACTGAAGAAGGCGGCAATCGCATCGTATTTGCCAATCTTCATGGCCCCGATTTTGATTTGAGAATATGAGATGCTCCTCTCGGTCAAGAAATGGATTTCGCGAAATCTCTCTCTATCTGCATCATGCTGGGGAGTGAAGCCGAAGGCAAAAAAATATTCGATGCTCTCTCCGAAGGTGGACATGTTGAACAGAAATTTGAACCGCAATTCTGGGGTCACGCATTCGGAATCGTCACTGATAAATTCGGTATCAATTGGATGGTAAATGCTGAGATGAAATAAAAATTCACAATTTAAATGAAATAATCCAACCCCTATAACCAATTTTTTATGCCAGAACTCTCTACAAAACGCCACTCGCTTTCCCACATTATGTCACAAGCAATTGCTGCGACCTTCCCAGATATCACAATTCTGCGTGGTGTCGGCCCAGCTATCGATAATGGTTTTTATCAGGATTACGATTTCGGTGATTTCGAGCTCAAGGAAGAACATCTCAAGGAAGTTGAGAAAAAGATGAAACACATTCTCAAACAAAATCAGCTCTTCGTGCAGAGCTTTCTCACACTCACAGAAGCTCGTACGAAATTCACAGACGATAAATACAAAATAGAGCTCATCGATGATCTCGAAAAAGACGGAGAAACTCAATTCTGAGTCTATACGAATACTCTCCAAAACGGAACAGTTACCTATGATGATCTCTGTGCGGGTCCACATGTCGAGAAGACTTCAGAGCTTGATGAGAATGCTTTTCAGCTTGAGAGAATCGCTGGCGCATACTGGAGAGGTGATGAGAAGAATAAGATGCTCACTCGTATCTATGGTATAGCATTTGAAAACAGAGAAGAGCTCGATGCCTACAACAAGCAAATGGCAGAAGCGAAGAAACGAGATCATCGTATCCTCGGTGCGAAATTGAATCTCTTTACCCTCTCTCCTCTCGTGGGTTCTGGACTCCCCCTCTTGAAACCAAACGGGATGATCATCCGCAAGGAAATAGAGGACTATCTCTGGTCACTGCACAAGGATCACGGCTACCAGAGAGTCTGGACTCCGCATATCGCAAAAATCGAACTCTATGAGACTTCTGGTCATGCTGCGAAGTTTGGTCATGAGCTCTTCCGTGTGAAGGGTGGTCATGGCGAGGATTTCTGTATGAAGCCGATGAACTGTCCTCACCACATGCAGATATTTGCTGATAATCAGTGGAGCTACCGTGATATGCCGATTCGTTATTTCGAGCCAGCAACGGTCTACCGCGATGAGAAACCAGGGCAACTCTCAGGCCTTACTCGTGTCCGTGCTATAACGCAGGACGATGGTCATCTCTTCCTCCGTGTCTCTCAGATAAAACAAGAAGTAGGAACTATTGTCGCGATTATAAAAGAATTCTATACTACACTCGGAATGGTCGAGGATTATTGGGTATCGCTTTCAGTAAGTGATCCAGCCACACCAGACAAGTATCTCGGTGGGAAAGAAGTGTGGGAAACAGCAGAATCTAGTCTAGAAGAAGCAGCAAAACAATTTGAACTTCCCTACAAGAGAATCGAAGGAGAAGCTGCATTTTACGGACCAAAACTTGATTTCATGTTCAAGGATGCAATTGGTCGTCAATGGCAGCTCGCCACTATTCAGCTCGATTTCAATCTTCCTGAGAGATTTGACCTAAGCTATGTGAATGAATCAGGTGAAAAAGAACGCCCTGTCGTTATCCACCGTGCTATTTCTGGAAGTTTAGAAAGGTTTATGGGCGTTATGATTGAGCACTTTGCTGGAGTCTTCCCTCTGTGGCTCGCACCTCGCCAGACTATTGTCGTCCCGGTGGGTGAGAAATTCAACGACTACGCTGAAAAAGTACTCAAATCGCTCAAAGAAACTGGCATCCGAGCGGAGTGAGATTTCTCATCTGATGGTCTCAATAAAAAAGTCAGAAATGCAGAACAATCTCACATCAACTACATCCTCGTCGTCGGCGAGAAAGAAGAAGCCAATAACGGCGTCGCAGTCCGAAATTATAAAACAAAGGAACAGTCTGAGTTATCTTTACAGCAATTTATTGACAATACAAAAGAAGAGATAGAATTGAAGAAACTATAAAAATATGTCTCTCGAATTTCACGGAATATCTGTTAATCCTAACGCTCATCCAGGTGAAGCATTAGTGAAAGAGCTAGCTACCAGAACAGTATACGAAGTAACTGAGGCTTTAGATAATCCCGAGGAAATAGACAAGGTAGAATGGATTGTGGGATTTAATAGTGGATATACAATCAATTTTGATTGGCCAGATGGTGTGATAAAACTTGGTCCTGATGGAGAAATATCTCACGAAACAATCTGAAGTATTGGTGAACCTCCTCTCTATGTTATACTTCACGATGATACCCTGATACCACATTGATGCATTCCTGTTGAAAAAATAAAGGTGCCTCAACGCAAATAATTATCATATAACTTTTTTTAAGCTATGAAAAACTCTCTCTCTGAATTAGAAGCGCTCAAGGAAACATTTCTTTCCCATACAGGAACAATATGAGAAACACGAGAAATAAATAACCGATTCACCAGGTATTTTGAAGAAATTTGAGAAGATGAAGAACTCCGGGAAGGAGAATATAGAAACTGAGATTTGGTGATGAAATTAAGAGAAATAGCCACAGATTCAGTACTGGTTATTCTTGATTTAAAAATTCTAGATACGAAAGGCAGTATAGCGAGTAGCTGAAAAAAGGTGACAGAAATAGATGATTTAATCTTTAGGCTCAAAGTGATGGACCAACAGAGACAAATTGAAAAAGAAAGAACAAGTAAAAGAGAAATAGAAATATGAGTAGAATCTACTCCCTACACATCTCTCAAACAATAAAATAAATCCCCTTTCGGGGATTTTATAAAACTCAATTCCGTTATTTGCCCATGCTTCGCATAAAGCTACGCAGGGCATTCTACTATTCAAATGGCTGTGCCATTCGAAATTCACCAAAGGCGAATGTAGAATGGTGCCCAAAGAGGGACTCGAACCCTCACACCTTGCGGCAACGGCTTCTAAGGCCGTCGTGTCTACCAATTCCACCATCTGGGCACGCTCGGATTATACCTTTTTTGCTCTATTCACAACTTTTTTCGAAAAAAGGAGGAATCCTACAGTAATATGGATAAAAACAAAAGCCATGAAACAGAGGAAAGGTATGGTAAAAATACTAAAATAATCGACATCTACAGCCGCACATGGATTTGCTGCGGTACATCAAAATGGATTATCTATAATCTCTCGACCGACGATTTGTGGCTTCTGTAGGATATAGTGAAACAATTCGAGCGCCATACCCGGGATAGAGATAAGATAAACATACCAGAGTATAGGGCGAGCTTTCGTGAAAGCATAGGTTATCATGAGGGGCAATATTGGAAACATCATGATACGAGCCCACCAACAGAGTTGACAGGGATCGAGAGCATCAGTACCATCAAACCAAGTACCCGTGATATACTCGTAGGTAGGATCTCAGAAATTCGAGAAATAAAGAGGACTCGCAACCGCAAACATCGCTTGAATAATAACACTCGAAACAAACCAATTATGGTTCCTGCGGAACCCACGGTAGAGAGAAAATGCCTGAAAAAGGTAATAAATTACAAAAAGACTCACTATGATATGTTCAGTCGGTACATTAAAGCTATATCCGAGATAAACTGTGCCAAAGAAGAGGATAAAAAAAGATATCCAGTAGGAAAGAATGGTTTTCATAAAAATAAGTATATATACTGTGTAGTATAAAATAAGCCTATTTACTTGAAAAAAGAGAAAAAAAAGTGTAAAATAACAATATGAAAAATAATACTCCAAAAAATTGAACATCGGGGATCAACATTCAGGTACCGCGCGGATGATTTAGAATAGAGGAAGCTCAATTTCAAGACCTCTCAAAAACACCGAGCGGAACAACAGACTTGGACATCCTCATCGAAGATGGAAGAAAAAATCTTTCAGGAGAATTTGATGTACACGATAAACTTGCCGTCAATAGTCACATAGTTCGCTCAAACAGAGAAAACAAAAACCGTGTGTTCACATTAGAAAAACGAGAAAATAAAAAAGATAAAACAGTTTCCTACTGGTTTATCCCCGTCAATCCAGGGAAAGAAAATGCAGAGTATCCAGCATTTGTCTTACAGAGAGTAGTCCTCCCCGGGTTACCAAAAACATCGCGCTTAGTTGCTCGGATAAAGAAAACAGCTCGCAATATATTCTTACCAGCATGAACTGCATTGGCAATTGCATGAGCAAGTATAGCAGTGAAAAAAACTCTGGATTATAAAGGAGAAGAAAACAGCGACAGATTAAAATACACGATTGTAGAAGATCCTGCAATAACCGAACAGCCTGCAATAAATATAGTAGAAATACCCTCTACTGAAAAAGCACCTACAGCTCCTGAAGAAGAAATCGAAGTAGAAAAACCAGAAGAAATGAAAAACATCTATAAAGTTAAAAAGTGAGATACTATGAGTGGAATAGCAAAGCATTTTAAAGTAGACCTAAAAGCACTTCTAGCATTGAATAACTTAACTGAAGATTCAGTAATAGAAATAGACCAGGAAATAAATCTGGGAGATCTAACTGAAGTGAAAGAAGTTGAAAAAAAACTAACAGCATGACTCACAAGGATACAACACTTTAACTTGATTCTGGAACAATGTGATATACAGGGGGTAAACAATAAAGCTCAAAAGGCCTATATTCTGGCAACGGCACAGCACGAGACAGATTATCTTAAAACTATGGAAGAATACGCCAGTTGAGAAGCGTATAATTGAAGATCTGATTTATGAAATACAGAACCCGGAGATGGACCATTTTTTAAATGAGGAGGCTATGGACAGCTGACAGGCAGATTGAATTATACAAAGTATGATGCGCTACTCAAAAAAGTCTGATTAATAAGAAAAGACCAGAGTATATTAATAAATCCAGAATTAGTAAAAGAGCCAAAGATAGCTGCTTTTATTGTTGTTCACGGGATGATTCATGGAAATTTTACAGGGAAAAAACTGGGGACATACATAAATAATGAAAAACAGGATTGGGAAGGTGCCAGAAGGTGCGTAAACTGAACAGATAGAGATACAAAAATAGCTAGCGAGGCTCAGGAAATCCTAAAAACCCTATAAACCTTCCACAAACTGAGAAATATTCTTGCAATTCTCTAATATCTTTTATAATCCCATCATAACTTTTCACTAATTTTATGAAAAAAGATATCCACCCTGAGTACCGACAAGTCTGTTTCAAAGAGTTCTCTACAGGCTACACACTCATCACTGGCTCTACACTCAGTTCAAAAGAAACTGTTGATGTCGATGGTCAGACATACCCACTCATCTATATAGAAGTATCCTCAGCTTCTCATCCGTTTTATACTGGTGAAAAACGAGTTCTCCGTACTGGTGCGATTGACCGATTCAATGCTCGTGCTGCAAAATCACAGAAAGCTGCATAAATACAGGTTTAATTCGTTTCGTCTGTTTTATTGGTTTAATTCGTTAAAAACAAATACCTCTGTATACTCTGCAGAGGTTTTTTAAAATAAAATTCCATCATTTTTCTTTTTTAATTTTTCTTTTTTAATTTGCAAAAGCATGATTCCGACATAATTGATGAAATAATCCTCGCTGTAACAAAAGACGAGAATATATGAAATAAACGAGATTTTCAGAAGCTCTGCAATGAGATATATTCAGTGCATAAAACAGTCAAACCAATCCCCAATATTGCTTTCATAGAGCGCTACCACGAGATGGTCTCCGACGCTCGTATCACACCATCAACTCGAGTAGAAAAAATATTTCGCAAAAGAGGAATACGCAATCAATCAGGAATAGCTGTCATATCTCTCTTGACCAAATTCTGGGGCTGTCCGGGGAAATGCATCTATTGTCCCACATTTGTCGGACTCCCACGGAGCTACATTCCTGATGAACCAGCCGTTATGCGTGCTGAGATGAACGAGTTTGACCCCGTGAAGCAGGTTCAAAATCGACTCAGAGGACTCAGAATCACGGGGCACCATATCGATAAATGCGATGTGCGAATCATCGGGGGAACATGGTCTGTCTACCCAGAACTGTATCAAGAAATGTTTATAAAGGCTATATATGACGCACATACGACCTACGCCGAGCTCGAACCATTTATCGAGGGAACATCGACCTGAACTGATAAATTCGCAGAGTTTAAGATAAAAAAGGGCTTTGAGATGCGAGAAAGCAAAACTCTCGAAGAAGCTAAAGAGAGAAATATGAAGGCAAGGTCTCGAGTAGTAGGAATCCAGATAGAGACTCGTCCCGATTGGATAACCGTTGACGAGATAAAGCGCCTCAGGAGCTATGATGTGACAAGAGTAGAAATAGGATACCAGACCACGATAGATGAGATAAATAATCTCAATAAGCGATGACATGGAAACGCAGAATCTATACACGCCACGAGGATGCTCAAGGACGCAGGATTCAAGGTCTGTGCTCATATGATGCCCAATCTCCTAGGCTCAACGCCAGATCTCGACAGAAAAGCGCTAAAAGAAATATTTAATAATCCTGACTACCGTCCAGATGAGCTCAAGATTTACCCCATGATGGTGACTGATAAGAGCGAACTTACACAAATATGGAAAAAATGAGGATTTCAGGCGTACGACGATGAAACCCTTATAACTCTCATGGCCGATCTCCTCGAGATGGTACCGCCCTATATCCGACTCAATCGTGTTTACCGGGATATTCCAGCTCACCAGATACTGCACGGTTCACACCTCGCAAACCTGAGACAGATAGCAGAAGAGCTACTCAGGAATCGTCGTGGTAAAGTCATCGATACAGCCTCTCGCGAAGTAAAAGGAAAAGTATTTGATATTGATAACCTCCGACTCATAGTCCGCGACTACGAGGCATCAAAATGACATGACTATCTGATAACTTTTGAGGAGAAATGAGAGTCAAAAAAACATCAAAAATGATTCTCGGTATCCCCAGAAGACGCACCAGATGATGCTACCCTCTATTCCCTCCTTAGACTAAGAATCACCTCTCAATACTATTCAGGTGAATCTCATTTCCTACCTGTCCTCGATTGAGCAGCAATCATCAGGGAAATCCATACTTTCTGAGAACAGGTCGGAATAGGTGATGAAGATGAATCAGCGATACAGCACCGATGATTTGGGAAAAAAATGGTGACCGAAGCTGAGCGAATCGTCCGAGAAAAATATCCAGATATCAAAAAAATAGCCGTTATCGCCTGAGTGGGAGTACGGCCGTACTTCGAAAAGCTCGGGTATATCCTGGAAGAGGGCTATATGATAAAAAGATTGCATAATTAAATTTATTACATATAATATATATAATAATTTTTTAAATACTACTTATTATGGACAAACAATTTAGTGCAGGTTATTTGCCGGGTCAAAGTGATGAGTCAAAAAAACTTCTAGAAACTGTGTTAAAAAAGGATAGAGAAATAAAAATACCAAACTTTGAATCAAAAAAAGTCAAAGAAAAAACAAAGGAAATATTGACACCAATATTCCAGTTAAAAGAGAAAGATAAGGAAAAAGGCAACGACTAATTTTTTAATCGCTCCTGAAACTGCTCCCAGTTCAACACCTTCACGCCGAGTGAGAGCGCTTTTTCACGCTTACTTCCAGCATTTTCTCCAGCGATGAGATAGTCGAGATTCCCCGAGACAGCGGTGCGCACTTCCCCACCATTGGATTCAATAATTTCATGAATCTCATCTCGCGAAAGAGCAAATGTTCCTGTCACACAAAAAGTCTGCCCCGCGAGTACTCACTCAATTTGAATAATTTTTGGGAAAGTCAAAGTCACTCGTGCAAGAAGTCGCTCAAGGAGATGTTTGTGCGTTTCAAAATAAATGGCAATAGTGCCAGCCGTTCCGGGTCCGATATCTTTTACTGCTTCGAGCTCTTCCAGAGAGAGCTGAAAATCCAGAATATCTTCTGTTTTATGGAATA
>JAGOOR010000007.1:0-18871 GCA_017992415.1 Candidatus Altimarinota bacterium | reverse complement strand
AGGAGATGTTTGTGCGTTTCAAAATAAATGGCAATAGTGCCAGCCGTTCCGGGTCCGATATCTTTTACTGCTTCGAGCTCTTCCAGAGAGAGCTGAAAATCCAGAATATCTTCTGTTTTATGGAATAAGGCAGCGAGGAGTTTCGCAGTTCGTTTTCCTACTCATGGGATACCGAGAGCACCGAGAAATCGATCTATCGGAAGTGTTCGTTTCACCTCGATAGCAGCCATGAGATTATCGACAGATTTTTCTTTGTATCACTCGACCTGTAGTAGCTCATAACGATGGTCACGGAGATCATAAATCGAGGCCATATCTGTCACCCAACCGAGCTCGAGAAAAAGCTCTATTTGTTTCGGACCAAATCCATCTATATCGACACCGTGTTTACTGACAAACCATTCGAGAGCCTGCATCTCTCGGGCAGGACAAGCAGGATTGCTACAGAGAAGAGCAATTTTATCACCTTCCTTGTGTGTTGGTGCGTCACAGATAGGACAGTGTGTTGGCGGAATAATAGGTTTTTCTGTACCATTTCTCGCTTCTATAATTGGAGCAATAATCTCAGGTATGACCTCTCCGGCACGATGAATAAAAACCTGATCTCAGATACGGAGATCTTTCTTCGTAGCTTCGTCATAGTTATGAAGTGTCGCGTGCTGAACTGTTACCCCCATTATATTGACCGGTTCCACATGGGCCACAGGAGTGATAGTACCTGTACGACCAACAGAATGTTCTATATCAATGATTTTGGTTCGAGCGTATTCTGCAGGGAATTTATAGGATATAGCATACCGTGGATGATGCGAAGTCATACCGAGAATTGACCACAAATGAAGATTGTTTATTTTGATAACAAGCCCATCAATATCAAACGGGCAAACAGGCTTTTTACCCATTTCTTGAATCAAGGTAATGACAGATTTAATACCATCTTTTTTTTCAAAAAATAGAGCACTTTTCTGCCATTGTTCTGATGTACTAAATCCCCAAGAGCCAAGTTTTTTAATAAGCGAGAAATAGGTACTCTGCTCATCCATACTTGTCTTATGAATTTCTTCTAAATCAGGACATGAATAAGCAAAAAAGAGGAGATCTCGTTCACGAGTAATCGTGTAATCGAGCTGACGAAGACTCCCGCTTGCAGCATTACGAGGGTTAGCAAAAAGTTTTTCTCATGATTGTAATCTGCGTGAATTTAGTGCATCAAATGCTGATCGAGGCATCACAACTTCGCCACGGATTTCTATAGTATCCTTGTAGGGTATTTCATGGGGTATATTTTCTATCTCGCGAGCATTGAGGGTGATATCTTCTCCTATCTGCCCATCTCCTCGAGTGAGTGCTCGGACGAATTTTCACTGTTCGTAGAGAAGTGCTATACCGAGTCCATCAAATTTGTATTCAATCATGTATTCTAATTGTCTTTCCTGTCATTCCTCCCTGAGAATGCGACGAATGCGGGTCTCAAAATCACGAAGGTCCTCTGCATCGTAAGTGTTGTCGAGAGACATCATCTGATGGAGATGTGATGCTTTTGTGAATTGGTTATCTGTGAGTCTTGCGATTTCCTGTGTTGGTGATTCTTCGTGTGTGAGATTGTATTTTTCTTCTCAGGCAACGAGTAGTGCATAGAGTTGATCGAATTCACTATCACTAATAACTGGTTTATCATCATAATAGAGTGCTCGATGATACTGTATCACCTCTCGGAGTCATGAGATTTCATGCTGTCAAAGAGTCTCAATTGTCTGTGAGAGAAAGTATTGTGTTTGTTCGGACATAACAGCAAAAGTATACAATTCTAAGTGCAATGTAAAGCAAAATTCATGGACAGAAATGGTTTTTCGCCTAGCATACTCCTGTACTTTATTTAGCATTATTTCATATGAAAAAAATTATTACTCCTGTCATACTTTTCACAAGTATATTTCTCCTCACAAGCTGTACTCTGCCATGGGAAAAAAGTGAAACAGAAACAATAGTGGTAGATAGTTCAAATCCTGAATTACCTGCAAATACAGAATCACAGCCAGCTCCATCTGTAGACATAACGCCGAGCGACACACCAAAAGCCATAGCAGAGGGTGGCGTCTATCTGCCCTACACCTCTACAGCAGTTGCACAGGCAAAGTGACAAGTCGTGCTCTTCTTTTGGGCTAGCTGGTCTCCTGCTTCAATTTGAATTGATAAAGATATAACTGCAAATATCGCCAGCTTAGAAAAGGATACTACAGTGTTAAAAGTAAATTATGATGATGCAAAAGAACTCATAGATTTATATGGAATAACAGAACAACCATCATTTGTACAAGTAGATAATTCTGGAAAAATGATAAAAAAGTGGCGCTGAGGTGAAACACTTACAGAAATAATCGGTCAAATCCAAAAATAAAAAATCTCCCCATTATGGGGAGATTTTTTAACGAAAAAATACAATACTATTTCTCTCACCAAATGTATCAGTCATATGGAGTCACACTTCTTCAGCCAGAGAGACATATTCATCATGGGAGAAGGCGTGATAAAATCTGTGATGAGCTCCTATTTTGATATCAAAATCAGCACTTTTATCATCGTATTCAACTATTTTAGAACTTTCATATTTTACCTGACTTGGGTGCATAAGATTCCAATTCGTCATTATAATTTCCCCTGTTTTTGAGAGAAGTTTTTTTGCTTGTGATAGAACTGATAGGCGATCTTCTCGATTGCTCAAGTGATGAAAGCTCGCTATAAAAAATATAACCTCAAATGGTCCATATTCAGAGAGAAGAGTTTCCATGTCGCACATATCTCATTGAACCCATTCACAAGGAATTGACTGCTGTCCAGAAAAAGCATCTGAAGCCTGCCGAAGAAGTTCTGACGAATAATCGAGCCCAATATAACGAGTAAATCAAGAAATATCTCAGTTCGGATAATCGACAACATGTTTCAATAATCGCCCATTACCACAACCTATATCCACTACATTACCTGTTGTGTGTGTTTGAAAAAAATGAGCCAAAACCTCATCTATCTCTGGCCAATGCATATCGCGACGACTGCGACCAAAAGTCTCTGCAAAATCATCGTAGGAAACTGTATTACTTCTTTGACTCATTTTTTTGTATCTTTTTTTCAGTTCTATTCTTTTCATTTCTCTGGGGTCGGACAGATTTACGAGACTGAAAGAGGAGTTCATCTGGATATTCTTCAATATCTATAAATTCGTCAGCAAGTTCTCGAAGCTCTTTGTTTGTAGTCCGTCCAAAAGCCATGACTTCGACGAGACACCCCTGAGATTGTTGAAGGTAGTTCACAACAGGAACATAATCCCCATCTCCAGAAACAAGAATAATGGAATCAACCTTACTTCCCAGACGAATTGCATCCATAGCTATACCCACATCCCAATCAGCCTTTTTGGAACCGTCAACGAATGTCTGAATTGGTTTTTTCTTAATTTCAAAACCGCTTTCATGAATAGCATCAATAAAAACCTTATTGGTCTCTTCTGCAGTATCAACAGCATATGCTATAGCTCTTGTGAGCTTCCTTCACTGGAGGATGAGTCACAGTATATTTTTGAAATTCACACGAGAATGGTAGAGATTCTTCGCAGAATAGTAGAGATTTTGCACATCAACGAGGATAGCAACACGTTGTTCAGGGTTTCGTATAATCATAAGTAAAAGTATTATATTCTCTTTCCAGAACTCGCAAGTATTATAGGCCTATAAGTCTTCCTATGAATCTCACAAATTCCTAGTTTTTTCAGTGAAACTTGGTGAATCTGTGTTCCGTATCCTTTATGCCTGGCAAAACCATACCCGGGAAACATATTTTCAGAATCAATCATCAATTGATCTCGAGTTACTTTTGCCAAAACAGAAGCGGCCATAATCTGTGGGACAATTGAATCACCCCTGACGATATATTCTGGCTGTGGAAGACCTGGAATATTAAAAGAATAATTATCCCGCCCATCGATAAGTAAATATACTCCTTCATTTTTCATTATTCATTCATCATTATTCATTTTTTGGAGTGCTTCTCTCATCGCTAGTCTATTCGCCTCACGGATTCAGACGCTGTCTATAGTATCGTGACTGATAATTCCAATACCAAACTGCAATTTTCCTACTTTTGCGAGCCGAAGAATTTCAGTATAAGTTTTATCCCTGTCCTTCGCTGTCATTTTTTTTGAGTCTCTGAGAGTACCTTTGAGAGGATTTTTACCACTCCACAGGACACAAGCAGCTACTACTGGACCAGCCCATGCCCCCCTACCAGCTTCATCAACACCCAGAATTCAAGTAACTGAAGAAATTTTCTTCAAAGAATGTGCCTTTTTTACGGTTTTGTATTGATTTTTTACCATTAGAGGAGAGAATAATCAGGTGACAAAAAATGCAACATATTTTCAGAAGCTTCAAAACTATAGAGATTTTTATAGGTCTTATGAAAATAAATCACCATTAGAAATTTTTGATGAACTCATGCAATGAGCAAACTACATATCAAAATCCGGGAAAGAAATGATAGAAAAAGCTTTCAGAATGGCAGAAAAATGACACGCAGGACAATTGAGAAAATCAGGGTGAATCTATATTACTCACCCTCTTACAATAGCGTGTATGACACTCCCCTACAAGCCTTGTGAGGTACTCCTATCATCTATATTGCTCCATGATGTATTAGAAGACACAGTGCTCACATATACTGATATTAGCAATATTATATCACCCGAGGTAGCAGATATCGTCGAAGGTGCTACCAAAATTCGTTCAGTATGACAAACTGAGACGGAAAAAGAATCTCCAGCAGATGAGGCAAAATTTGAAACTATTAGAAAAATACTTATAGCCTCAGAAAAAGACATAAAAATACTCTTTTTAAAAGTATTTGACAGGCTCCATAATATGATCACTCTCGATGCAAAATCACCAAAGGGACAACAAAGAATAGCAAAAGAAACTCGCGACATATATGCACCTCTAGCAAAAAGATGTTGACTCCGTGAAGTGTATCATTATCTCCAATGACTCTCAATGGAAATACTAGAGCCAGAATCATGGGAAACCATGAAAACATTTGTTGAAAACAAATACACAGAAATAGTAGAAACTGCAAATAATATTTCTTCCTATATTAATGCTGATTCCTGGTCAAAAAAAATTATAAAAATAGAAAACCAATTTCTTTCGCCATTTTCTATTGATACAACGAAAGTATACCACGGAAATTCATGGTATTCAATTCAGATAATCATGAAAGAATCGGCTGACTGTTACGCTCTTTTACACGATATATGATCCAAAAAGGATGAAAATTTTCTCCAAGTTGGAAAAATAAATGACCTTATAAATCAACAAAGGCTATCTTCTTATGAAGGTCTTCATTTTGATGTTATATTTCAAGGCATAAATCGTATCAAAATTAGAATTTTAAGTGAAAAAACATTTGAAAAAATATCTCATTACCCAACTTTTGAAGAATTATGAAATACATATTCTCCTGTACTTTTTCGTGATTTTAACCTCATAAAAGAAGCAACTGCATCAGATTCTCAAGAATTTATGCAAAGCGTGACAGAACATATTTTAGCAAGGAAAATACCTCTTCACTCAGAAACAAAACCACTATTTTATCTTCCAATAAAATCAACTGCGCTCGATGCAGCCATATATCTCACGCCTGATAAATTTGATTATATAAGTGCAATATATCGCAATAATGAAAAAATCCCTCTCCATACGACACTAGAAGATAACGATATCATCAGACTCGTCTACGATGAAGATAAAAAAATTAAAAATGAATGGACAGAATTCGTCCATTCGTGAGTATCAAAATGGCGCATCAGAAATCACATACTAAAGAATAAAAATGCCAGAAATTAAGAAAAATATACTACTTTTCCGAGGGGAAAATAAACAAAAAATGAAGGAAACTATCCAAGCATGGAAAGGAAAATTCACAGAAAAATATGGAGAGCTAAATCTCATGGACATACGAAATGATAATATTTTTGATGGCATACTGGGTGATTGCATGGCTGAAGGTTTTATGGGGAGCCCTCGTATGATTATTTTTTACGAAAAATTGATTAAATCAGAAAGAGAATTAAAAAAAATAGAAGGAGAGAAAAAGGAAAATATAATTGATTTAGCCGATGTAATCAGAACCAATAAACCCCTAAAAAATGATGGGGATAGTGACACCTTCTGGATGCAATCTCTAGCGAAAATCCCTGAGTCAAACTTTGTACTCTTCATAGGAAACAAAAAACCTGTAACGGATCTAGAAAAATGGCTTGAAAAAAACGCTACAATCCATGATTTCCCGGGACAGAGCATTCAGCAAATAATTACCTATATAGAATCAGAGCTCAGGCTCCCCTACGAACAAGCCCAAAAAATGAGTGACAGACTCAATAATAATCCAGATTTTGTACAACAAGAAGTCAAAAAGCTCTCACTCGCATTTCAACCAAAATGGACAGATCAGGAACTCAAGGATATTCTCCCAGATTACAGAGATGAGAATGCATTTAATATGCTCGCTCCTCTCTGGAATAGGGATCAAAAATCCATGATTATTATCTGGAAAAAACTCATGGAAACGGCAGACCATGAACTCACAGTAGCTATGATGATAACAATGATTCGCAAAATTCTCATAGCCGCATCTTTTAACCAGATTAATCATCTCCCCATATCACCAACACAGAGAAGCACATGAAAGAGGCTTATGTGAAGCAAAAAATGACTCAAAAAGCTCTATGATGAAATAGTAGCTATTGATATTGCAGAAAAATCATGAGAATTACCCGGGAAAACAAATGCTTTTCTCATGGCATTACTTAATTTTTGTTAAAACATGAAACTCATAATAGAAAAAGGGCAAGATAATCCTATCCTGAGAAAGAAATCAACACCAGTAAAGACAAGCGAGTTACACCTCTACAGAGTCCTAACCGAAACAATGCTTGCATACATAAAAAATCCGAAACATGGAGGGATAGGACTTGCAGCACCACAAGTAGGCATCAATAAGCGAATAATTGTGGTAGGGCTACAAAATAAACGAGATGACGACACTTATTCAATTGTAGTCATGATTAATCCAGAAATAAAGCAAAAATCTCCCCAAACAGATATTGACGAAGAAGGATGTCTCAGCTTACCAGGGCTATTGTGAAAAGTAGAGCGATCAACCTGAATTGAGCTCGAATGGATAGATATAAAGGGTAGGAAAATGAAAAAAACCATCACAGGCTACGGAGCAAGAGTCGTACAGCATGAGGTCGATCATCTCGATGGTGTGATGATTTGTGACAAATTCTTGAAATAATTAAAAAACAATGTTATTATGTGTCAAGAATATGATTCCTGACACAAACATACTCATAAAACTCGAAAATGAGAACAAAAAACTTCGCGAAAAACTGAATATAGCAGAGCAGTGGATCGGCAGAGAATTGTCTGAAATGCACTTCAGGAAGATGAAACTCGAAACAACGAAAAATACAAAAAATGGACTCACAGAAACCCTTAAAGAAATAGAAGAGAGATGTAGTAACTATTTTTGAAAATGTTTTGAAAAACTCAGTCCAGAAAATAGAGAAATCCTATTCGAGTCTGAGACAAATTTCTCATATCTGGTCCGACAAAAAGATCTCGATGGGCTCATAGTCACAAATGGCTATCAGAAAATTCTGGAAAATATATTCGAAGAAGAATTTACTAGACATTTTCGAGAAGAAAATAAGAAAAAAAAGATACAGATGACAAAGAATGACATCCTAGAAAAGACACTCTACAAAGTAATAAAGAGTGATTTTCATCTTTCTCTCGGAAAAATACATCTCATATTGAAAAAAACTCTCGAGGAAAATCCAGGCGGTCTCCTAGAAAATTTTAGAAATTCTGCAGAAAAGCAACCGCTCTATTCTGTTATAAGTAATGGAGATTTTTGGGAATATTTCGCAGATATCATAGAAACGCATGCTTTCTGAGAAAAACGGCACGCAGGAAAAATCACACTCAAAGATGCACGACTATTACGAGAAAAAATAACAGGAAATTTTGAAAAAGAAGGTTTTTTGAAGATTATTCTGGAGCATCTGGAACAATAATCCACATCTTTTTTCTTTTCTCTTTCTTCTTTTCCCTAAGATAAGGGCATGTCTATTATTCTCGGTATAGATCCTGGTACAACCGATGTTGGCTTTGCTGTCATCGAAGTTGTGAAAAATACCAGAACCATACTCACCTATGGAGTCATACATACAACTCCGAAAGTGTCTCAAAGCGAAAAATTGGTTGAAATTATGCATGATCTAAAAGATATACTCAATCAGTACCAGATAACTCATGCGGCTGTAGAAAAACTCTTTTTCTCAACAAATCTCAAAACAGGTATACATGTCGCGGAGAGTCGAGGAGTCGTGATAGCGATAATAGCGGAAAAAGGTATACCTATCATGGAGTATACACCTCTGCAAATCAAAAAAGCTCTCTGCGGAAACTGAAAAGCAGAGAAGAAACAAATAGGACGCGCAGTTCAGCTTCTTTTTAAGCTCGACACAGTACCAAAACCTGACGATGCCGCAGATGCACTTGGTATTGCATATGTAGCATCTCTCCAGTATAATCTCATATAGCTATGTTTATAGATACACACTCTCATCTCTATCTCGGTGAGCTCCAAAATCATATTCCGGAAGCAATAGAACATCTCAAAAATGAGAATTTTTCACATACAATTCAAATCTGAACAAGTATAGAAACCTCTCAAATATGTCTCAATCTATCACGAAAATATGATATAGTGAGAGTCACCGTTGGTATACACCCCTGTGAGGCTCAAGACATACCCGTTACAGAAATACCTCAGCAGATGGTTATTCTAGAAAAAATGATACAAGAAAATACAGCAATTGTGGGTTTTTGAGAGATAGGTTTTGATCACTATCATCTATCAACTAATAGTGTTGAGGCAGAAGAGCAAAAATGACGACAAGTACAATGGTTTCATGCTCAAGCAGAAATAGCAAAAAAATATAATCTTCCTGTCGTTATTCATACGAGAAATTGTGCAGAAACAACTCTTCAGGAACTAGAAAAATCTGAACTCAAAAAATTTGTCATTCATTGTTTTAGTGAGAATTGGGATTTCGCAGAAAAAATATTTCAAATTTCTCCAGAAATAAAAATAGGCTTCACTGGAATACTCACTTATCCAAAATCAATATCTATACAAGAGGTGGCAAAAAAATCACCCCTCAATCGAATAATGCTAGAAACAGATGCTCCTTACCTCATACCTCAAAACCTGAGAAATACAGCAAAATATTGCGAACCTGCCTATACACGAATTGTCTTTGATTATCTATGTTCTCTCAGAAGTGAAGCCTCTGAAATAATAGAAAAAACAATATGGGAAAACTCGGTCAATTTTTTTAATCTCTAATCATAACATATGTACACAAAGGTTTTTGTATCTCTGATGATATTATTATCCTTACTTGGAATATTCTCATGATGTATACTATATTTTTGACTCGATCCCAGCTACAGACCAACTATATCTATCATTATGATGGGGGTGTCATTTGTATTAACAGCAGGCTCTCTCATATGATTACTCCTACTCCTAGCTAAAAAAATTGCCACTCGTGGTTTCCTGTATCCAATTTCAGCCTTTCGTGCATTTAGACATGGGATACTCTTTGCATTACTTATCGCGAGTTCCTATATTTTTTATCTCTATGATGTTCTGTCTTTATTAACATGATTTTTATTATTCTGTATCATTTTTCTCCTAGAAATTATATTGACGAAAATAGAAGATTCATAGACTATATTTCATGCCCATTGTCCATATACACCGACTCGGTGATACGACATCTTCATTAACAGCTGGATCCTCTATACAAAAAGATGAAGGGATCAATTTTATCTGTCTCTGCAGCACGAAAAATGACACCCTCACGGATACTATTCATAGAATATGTACAGATCATATAGTTGATGCACATATTACTCGTGACAACGCGGTGCATATTTTTACAGAAATATTAGAAAAAATAAATCACAGTCTCGATACGCTCTACCTCCAACATAAGAAAACAGATGTATCTATATTTTTAGGGCTCTTGGTTGATAGGCACCTGCATTTTTCAATGTTTGGGTCAGAACTTACAGGTATCATAGTATCAGAAAAAAATATCGAAGATATACTCAGCGACATGGACACATGAGAGGGGCATTTTGTATATGATTCACATGGGGATATAAGGGAGAACGAAACTCTCTACATTTTCTCACCAAAGATAGACACCCACGTTATTGGGAACGAATGTTCTACACTGGAACATTTACCCGCAACAGAAAGACTACAATTACTAGGAGAGAGGATAGAGAGATCATACACTACAAACGGTATGATAGTCAGTATTTGAGATGAGAAAGAAAAAATCCAAAAAAAGGAACATTGGAACACAGGGAAAGCCTCATCTAGGAAAAATTGAAAAGTACTTCTATCAAATGCATCACAAATAGGTAATCAAGGTATCAGAAAAGTGCAGGATTTTTTTATTAAACTTTCCAAAGAAACACAAAATTGGGTGATCATTTCTGGTATATTTTTAAGTGTAATTCTCCTCTATCTCGTTATCACTTCACTTGTCCGCTCTCAGTATACCATATTTGTACCACAAAAATATAGAGACATGGTGGCAGAGGCACGAGTAAATCTCGATGATGCAACTCGTATGATGGATCAGCCAGAAAATTTCTGACCAGCAGTAACACGAGTCCGTGATATCATACAAACAGTCAAAGCCGCTGACGTCCTCAAAGTTGATGTAGCACAGCTAGAAAATGATATTGCAGTCCTCGAAAAAGCGGTCAACAAGGTAACCTCTTTGCGTCCCGAAGAATTCATCAGTATATATAATTTTTCTCGCACGACCGATTCCCTCCCTTTTTCTATCCATTCACATGAGACCAAACTTTCTTTTGTAACAAAAGATTCAATTATAGGGCCATTTTCTCCAGGAGAAACTCCAAAAGAGTATCCAATACCAAATGGTGAAAAATATACTTTCTCCGATGTTGATAGTGAGTGAAAAGTCTATCTGTGAACTGATAAGGACAAAATATATATATTTGATAAATGAATCTACAATATACAAAACATACAACAGGTTGGGGGTTGGGATAAGGCTCTGGATATCAGTATATATAATTCAAATATATATCTCCTCGGAGTTGATAGGAAACAGATATACAAACATCGTCGTCAATCTGAAAATACCTATTCAGGTCGTAGTTTTGTAGTAGCAGATACTCAGACAAAAAGCATAATAGATATGGACATTGACTGAAGTGTTTGGCTCCTATCAGGAACTGGTGAAAATATAGGAACAGAAAAAATTCTCACAGCCCCTAAATATGAAAGACGCCCAATAACCATAAATGGACTTGGAATAAACACATTCCAAAATTTCAACCCCGAAACAACCAAAATATATACTGGCGAATCTTATCAGGAAGTCTTCATGCTTGCAGATAATCGAATCTGGGTATTTGTTCCTTCTTCTCGTCGTTTTAATGATGTTCGCTTTATGACCTATATTGGTCAAATAGACGCTCCAAATACAATAATTACAGATATAGCCATAGAACAAGATGGAGATATCAGAAAAATTTATTTTGGTAGTCCAAAAAGTGGTATTTTCTCAACAAAAATAACAGTAAAAGATAACAAGATTCATATCCTCCCCTCTCAATAAAATCATGTTTCCCATAGAAGCAATCGTCCTCAGAAAAATTCGTATTGATGATCGCCGTATGGTGCTCACATGTTTCTCCAGCGAATATGGAAAAATAGATATTTTTCATCGTGAAACACCGAGCGTGACAAGGCTTGATACACTTTCGCATTTCACAGGACAAATACGAACAAAAGAACACAATACGCTCTCAAATATCTACAGAACGACATCCTTTACCCCTACTGGGAACTACGATCTCTACGATCTAGCTGGCTGGTCAGTATCTATACTCTATACACTTCTTCCTCTCGGACTTCCCTATCCGAGACTTTTTCAGGTCTTGAAATCCATCACCATTAATCATGCAACCTGTCACCACGATATTCTCCTCTTCCTGGTCCAGACATGCCGAGACTTCGGTATCGCACAGTGTAGTATAAATGACTATACAAGCCTGCTACAACACGAAGACGGCCAGAAACAGACGAGACAAGACATAGAGCAGTGGATTAGTGCCTACAGAGCCTCATAGAAATATACAAGAAGAGATTTGCTTTCTTTGTATTTTCTTTATAATCCGCACATATTACTTTTGACTTTTTTCTCTTTATGCACACAGGAAAGATAAAATCTATTATCGGCGTTGTTATCGATGTCGAGTTTAATGAAGGATACATACCGAATATTTATGACGCTCTCGAAGTACAGTCAGATCCAAAAATCGTTCTCGAGGTTCAGCAACAACTCGGTGATAATGTGGTAAGAACTATCGCCATGAATCCTGTTGATGGACTCCAGAGAGGATTAGAAGTAAAAGCGCTAGAAGGTCCTATATCAGTACCTGTTGGTGAGGAAGTCCTCGGTCGTATGTTCAATGTCCTCGGTCAACCAATTGATGAAAAACCAGCACCAAAAACAGATAAACTCGCTCCTATACATAGACCTGCTCCAGCATATGATGAACTCACAACTCAAGCAGAAATATTTGAAACAGGTATCAAAGTTATCGACCTTATCGCTCCTATGCTCAAAGGTGGTAAAGTAGGTCTCTTCGGAGGTGCGGGTGTCGGAAAGACAGTTATCATGCAGGAACTCATACATAATATCGCATCAGAACATGGAGGATACTCTGTTGTAGCTGGTGTCGGTGAACGAACTCGTGAAGGGAATGATCTCTATCATGAAATGAAAGACTCAGGCGTCATCGACAAGACGGTTATGGTCTTCGGTCAGATGAACGAAGCTCCTGGTCCTCGTGCTCGAGTAGCTCTCACAGGTCTCGCTATGGCAGAGCACTTCCGCGATGAAGAAAAACGAGATGTACTCCTCTTTATTGATAATATCTTTCGATTCACTCAGGCAGGTTCAGAAATCTCAGCCCTCCTCGGACGAATACCTTCTGCGGTAGGTTATCAGCCAACCCTCGCGACAGAGATGGGTACATTACAAGAAAGAATTGCATCAACAAAAAATGGTTCCATTACATCAGTTCAAGCAGTCTATGTGCCAGCAGATGACCTCACAGACCCTGCTCCAGCAAATACATTTGCCCATCTCGACTCTACTGTAACACTCAATCGTTCAATCGCTGAGCTCGGTATCTATCCTGCTGTCGATCCTCTCGATTCTACCTCTACAGTCCTAAACCCTCAGGCTGTTGGTGAAGAACATTATACTGTCGCTCGTGCAGCTCAGAAAATCCTCCAGAGATACAAAGAGCTCCAGGATATCATCGCAATTCTCGGTATGGACGAACTCGGTGAAGATGACAAAATAGCTGTCTCTCGTGCTCGTAAAATCCAGAGATTTTTCTCACAACCATTCTTCGTCGCTGAACAATTCACTGGTACTCCAGGTGTCTATGTCAAACGAGAAGATACAGTGAAAGGGTTTCAAATGATTGTCTCAGGAGAGCTCGATCATGTCCCCGAGAAATACTTCCTCTACAAAGGAAATATTGATGAGGTCATGAAGGCCTACGAAGAAAGCCGGAAAGAAGCTGTTGCTGCATAATTATATATCATCATGCTCTTCTCTCTCATCTCAACAAACAAAAAAGTTCTCGATAAAACCGAGATAGAATCGGTCATTATACCAACGATCAATGGTGAAATACAAGTACTCCCCCACCATCTCCCTGTTCTCGGTGTGACGCAACCTGGTATCCTCCGCGTCCAATACATCGGACGAGAAGTGAACTATGCTCTCGGGGCTGGCATCTACGAGGTCGATGAAAATGGAGTGCGCGTAATTGCTGACATGGTAGATAGTGGCAAACATATCGACCCCGCATCTATCATAAAGAAAAAAGAAGAAGCAAAAGCATTTATGGCAGAGGCTCGAAAAAATGGACTTCAGAAATCTGCTGAATATCTCGCCGCAGAAGAAGAAATACTCAAGCAAACAGCACTCGAACAACTCGCAAAACGCGGTTAATTTCTTGCGAAAAACCGAAAAATTAATACATTCCCCGCATGAACAAAGACTATTATTCTATACTCTGAGTAGAACGAACTGCATCTACAGATGACATAAAAAAAGCATACAGAAAAAAAGCAATGGACTCACATCCGGATAGGCATGGTTGAGATAAATCAAAAGAGGACGAATTTAAATCTATCAATGAGGCATACGCTGTTCTCTCTGATTCTCAGAAAAAAGCTCGCTACGATCAATTTGGATCAGCTGAATGATGAAATGGAGGTTTTGGAGGAATGGGAGGTTTTGATTTTGGAGATATAAATGTAGAAGATATTTTCTCTTCTGTTTTCGGAGGAATGGGAGGTTTTGGAGGAAATCGTAGACAGAGACACGATGAGTGAGGGGAAGATATACAAAGAGAAATCCATATAACATTTGCAGAAAGTTATGCTGGAGTAAAAAAAGAAGTCCATTTTGATAAAATGATGAACTGTGAAAAATGCCACTGACACGGGACAAAGGATGGGAAAGAGGCAAAAAAATGTTCTACTTGTCATGGTTCATGATATATCTCTCGTGCGACACGAAGTATTTTTGGAATGATGCAACAAACTCTCGTCTGTGACACATGTTGATGAGAATGAGTAATAATTGAAAATCCTTGCGCAGAATGTAGTGGGAAAAAAAGAGTAAAGAAAAAAATAGAACAAACTGTGGATATACCCGCAGGAATTGACGACGGAATGACGCTGAGGTTAAACGGAGAATGACATACAGGGAAGCATGCATCTGGTGACCTCTATATCAGCTGCCATGTTGAACAAACACATGAAAATCTTGTTAGACAAGGAAATAATATACTCACCACTCTCCACCTGAGCCCTGCAGAAGCAGTTATAGGAGTCAATAAAAAAATTAAATTCCCTCTAATATGAGAAAGAGAAATCCGTATTAGTGCCTGAACACAACATGGAAAAAAAATACAAATATCAGGAGACGGTATGCCTTTTATAGGGAAAAAATGACGAGGCGATCTTATTATTACTTTAGAAATATTAATCCCCGGAAAAGTTTCAAAAGAAATAAAAAAATTCTACGAAAATATACTTGCAGCAGAAAAGAATTAATATTTAGCTTCTTGTACTTTTATATAAATTCTATCCAGTGAATTAGGAAGTCTACTTGCCCAAAAAGGTGTGAGCCTAATATCAATAGATTTAACATAAGGATGATTGAGGAGTGTTTTCTCAGCTCGCTCTGTATCTGAGTCGAGAAGATCAGAAAGGGTATTTTGAACCGTTTTTTGTCAGGCACTACTCGAAAAATCGTATAAAACCTGTACAGGAATTCGAGCTGTAGCTTTAATAGACCAAGGTTCATCTACTCTACTGAGAACTTCTATGATATCAGGAGGCGTACGAGAGACCTCTACGAGCGACTCTGTATTTTCGAGTAAATGAGTATAAGCAGCACTCAGGAGTATATTTCTAAGGGTTTCAACATGATATATGTATATCATAAAGTCTCACTTTCCGGAAAAAGTCACTTGCTTAACATGATCACCAATAGCAACATCTGATTCCATCACTATATCCAAATCTTTGACAGCTTCTGGTATAGGGATAGGCATGAATTCATCCCGAGTTCAAAATGTATCGAGGAGAGATTTTCGTGCATTTTGAATAAGTTGATTGCGAAATATATCTTCTAAACGAGTGTACTCCTCCTGGGTAAGAAGATTTTTAAAAACATCATCCCCTCAACGAAAATCACTCAAGGCGGTTATAATAATGTCTCAGCTGTCTTTTTCAGATAAACCAGGAAACAGCATAACCGTATCTTTGGGGATATTTCATTTTTTTCCTATCAAAACACCGTCGTTTCATACAGGATCAGCAATAACAGAAACTGTTACCTCCCCTGGCTTTGATCCATCTGATGCAGGTATCTCAACCCATTCTTCCGTACGGTACACAAGAGTGTCAACAGCAACTCTTGTTTGAGGTTTTATCTTAAATGATTCAAGTCCAGAATTTACAATCTTTATACTTCATCGAGCTCGGGCAATTGTTGTGGGGTCGTAAGTATTCACATTGTATGTTTTTTTGAGTTCAAATGGAAGTATCATTTTTTTTACAGGAATCTGGAGAGGATCGTTCATGCCTTCTTCGAGAACAAATGTTACATTACGAACAGCATTTTGCATACTTGCTTGGGGAGTAATAATTATAGTAGCGTGAGGTGTTGTCAGGCTCACTATTCCCACCATCAGCAGTAATATAATAATTATACCAATAAGGAGCATATACCACGATGAATGCTTCACAGAAAAAACATCAGTTTGAGGTTGAAATTTTTTTGAGAAGGTAATCACACGAGAGATAGAACGAATGCTGTGAAAACGAACATAATCGAGAACTGAGAGATTTTCCTGAATAATCTGATACCCCTCGGGAAGAACTCGATTCATCTCCTGCATAGTAGAAAATGCACGGTAACCCGATTGCTTTAATAATTTTTTTATGCGATTATCCCTACAGATAAACAAAAAACCTCCATTTGGAAAAAGTTGTCGTAAAATCTGAATATGAAACCACCCCACGGGATTACTTTTGGGGATAATGATTGTCAATTCGTCTTCAGACTGATGAAGAATATCAATCAAAAGAGAAAAATCAGAAGATGTTTTCCAATTAATTACTTTCATGGGAAGATAAAAAAACCGAACGAACCAATGCGAGGAGTGGATGCGGGTGAAGAGTAAACAGGGGGTCAAGAGTATTCCAATAATGCAGCCAATGCTCATTCTTATCTGCACCTATACGATGAAAATTTGCATTTCTCTGTATCCAGGGGGAGAGCAAACCCTCTGAAGCAATTTCCTGTATGACACCTGCAGGTCACTGACTAGAAACGCTATATTCCGTGAAACTCCACTGAAGATCAAACCTCTCAAACAAAACCATCAAATTAGCTGTCAAAAATGATTTGTAATGAGACCATTCTGGTATATCTGCAAGTCGACTAAAATCAGTGCCCATTAAGAGGGATTCTCGTTCAAGTGGTGAAAAATAAGATTCCATTTTTTGGTCAATAAATTCCCAACCAAAGGGTATAGTCTGTATTTCTTGTACATGCTTACCGAGATGGAGGATGGCTGTAGTTGAATCGTAACCAAGATGGATATGAAGATGATTATCTAGGAATGTTTCTTTATTACAGAGATGATTAAGGAAAACACATGGAAGCGGAACACAAGTGAGGAGCTTGTGACCCGAAGACAAAATACTCCGCGATATACCATCCAGTAGGGCCTGACTTCCATAGAAAAACAAACAACGCATAGTGACATGAGAAGCATTTTTACCGAGAGGATATGTATAGTGCTTCTTATCGAGAGCAAGATGAGAAAGGAATATAGAGATGAGCTTCTTATCTGTACTCCTATAACCATAGTCTTCTTCCCAGAGCCTTTTTGCCTGATTATTGGACTGGAGCAAGAGCTTACCAGCATACATATCCAGTTCTTCTAAATGTACAGGGTCAGAACTATTACCGCGAGTAAATGTATATCACGTTGAGGTAGTAATTGATTCACCGTTATCTAGAAATACGCAGACTTCTTCCGGTATAGTTCATAATTTGTCCCGAAGCTGAGAGCAGCACTGTGTAAAATATTGTTCAAATATTTTAGGACTAAATTCTCGTTTATCGGGTGGGAAAAAACTCCGGACACAATATTCCAGATGAGGGACTCTTTTAACAAATTTTAGAACTCCGACAGTAAGCGAAAAATGATCATAGTCAGCAACGAGATAAGACTGATCGTCTTGGAGAAAGTTGGTACGAAACATAGAGCTATACAGGAAATCACATATCACTCATATGGCTCTCCTTCCCTACACGACTCAGATATTCACGAGCTTCCTGTATTTTCCCTTGGGTCAAAAGAGCAACTCAGAGATCCTCCATAATCAGCATATCATCTGGAGCTATTGTTAGAGCTCTCTCGAGGAGAATAACTCATTTTTTGACATCGCCCATCATAGTGTAAGCCCATCCGAGATTACGGAGAACTTCAGGGTTATTTGGACTTTTTTGATTTGATTCTTCGAGATTTTTGATTGCTTGTGAAAAATCATTGCGAATAAGAGCCATATATCATCTGAGATAAAGGCCTGTTGAAGAGCTCGATTCAAGTGTTTCAGCATAATTGAGAGCTTTCTCGGCTCGAGCGTACTCTCCTTCATAGATATATACATCAGCAAGCTCTTCATAAAGCTCATACCTATTCAAATAACGAGATATGGCACCTTCTATCATAACACGAGCCTCAGAATAGCGTTTCTGAGCCTTGAGTCTCTCTACTTCATCGATGATAGGAAGTTCATGATTCATACTCTCAATTATAGGAATTTTTTATTGAGTACAAATAATATTCGGGTTGATTTTTTATCATCCTATTCTCTTCCCTTCTACTTCAGCTATCTTTTTCCCATCGACTTTGAGTGCCAACTGTCAGCAAGCTGCATCTATATCGTCACCCATGGTGAATCGTACAGTTGAAGGAATTCATCTTTCTTCAAGAACTCTTTGAAATTTCTTTATCATCAGGGATGGTGTTGGTTGCATATCATTTCCCATTATCCCTTCTCCTGCATTATAGGGTATGAAATT
>JAGOOR010000006.1 GCA_017992415.1 Candidatus Altimarinota bacterium | reverse complement strand
AGTAAAATTACAGGTACTCAAGGATGAATAAAAAACGACTTAATCAGTATCGAAGATGTGTCTTTTTTATAGTGTGCCATTTGTCCCATTTTGACTATAATTGGTTCTAGACCCGACTGGTCCACCAATTATTATTTTAAAATAAGTCGTATACTTCTTGTATAATCTCTTTTTTTATTACTAATCCAATTCCTAGGCATTCCACCATTATATCATCTTTGCTTTCTCAATTATCTTCATCAGAGAGTATTAGTCGTGGCATAGAGTCCATATCGCGGAATAATGCAGATGTTATTATTCCTAACAATCTATATTTTCAATCTATTGATACAAAAACAGGACTGCCACTAGATCCTGGAAATACTTGAGCATCGATTAATATCTTTTTTTCTCAATTGAAATCTACACTAGGTATGCTAGAGATTGTTCCTTTTCTCATGATAGGCAGGAAATTTTTTCGATCAAAATATCCACTAGGATATCATACAAAGGATACTTCTTTTCAACAATGCACAGCTGAGTATTCGTAGCTTAAAAAATCAGAGATTTTTAGTGAGCGCATTCATGATTTAAAATCCCCATTATAATAATTGGATATATCATACGCAGCAACATCTTCTATACTGCTTTCTCTGTAATTGGGGTCATTACGGGTTAGTTGTATATTGAATTCTTTTTTATTTCATAAGTTATATGAACCATCAGTTCCTGTATCCTCTTTGTGAAGAGTAAAAGTTATATTTTTTTCTTTTTCAGTATTATTTTTCCCCCAGAAGACATGCTTGTTTGAAACTAATAAAATCCTATCTCTTCCGGGGCTTATTGTCTCTGCAACAAGAAAGCCTGTTCAATATTTTGATTTACCATTTTTTCTTCTCTCAATCAGTACGGTATTAAAAAATATTTGTTCTTCAAAAGTTGTTAGCTGAAGTTTGGTCATATTAATTTTTATGGCTATAATATTGCTATTATATTATTTTTTATAAAACTGTTAGCACATTGATTATAAAAAATACATGCCCCAACTCGAATTCCCAAATCTGTCACACAAAAAATCCTACTTGGATATGATTTCTGAATGGAAGACAGCAGAAGTTCCGACGAGCCCAGGTAAACTTTTTGCTGGTGAGAGTTTTGAGGAATTTCTCGCGATTGTACAAAAAGATGTGACAGAAAATCCCGATGGTGTGAATTCCCATTTTTTTTTCTTGGTTGAAGGGGAGACAATTCTCGGAGCAATCCAGATCAGGCATAGTATAGATCATCCGCGACTCATAGAGGTGGGTGGTCATATCGGTTATGGTATTCGTCCAAGTGAACGAAGTAAGTGATATGCGACTGAAATGCTACGACTCGCACTTCTCGAAGCGAAGAAATTGGAACTCGAGAAAGTACTCATTACTTGCCTCGATGACAATATCCCTTCTGCGAAAGTGATAGAAAACAATGGAGGAGTTTTTGAGCGGTATGCGTATCGTGATGAGGTGAAATATAGGAGGTACTGGATTATTATGTAGTCCTATATTAAAAATTGACTTAATAATTTATATATTATTATATATTTTATTATGAATCCAAGTATTACAGAAATTATACCAGAAGATAAGTATCTAGAGACTACAACTCAAGGGTTAATTGGTCGATTTTCTCGTCCTGAATATGAACCAACAGAAGAAGAAGTAGCTAATCTGGTCATCAAATATTTTTGGGAATATTGTACTTCTGGCGGTAAGACGAGCCTCTGAGACATAACTGCTCTCATGCATATCTATGAGTATTACTTTGCACACTTAAGATTTATGAAGATGGGTGCAAGGTTTAATTTTTCAAAGCTTCCTGACTTTATAAAGCCTGTTTTTGAATTTGCAAAAGACCACAAGTATCCTGTAAGCATGCTCTGAGATGTCAGTTCTACAACAGCTCTTGTGAGAGCTATCATTATGCATAATCTTGAAGGTATCTCAGATACGAGTAGTTTTCATTGACTTGATATTGGTTCGGGTACATGAATCCTCACTCTTGCTCACTATATTCTCGCAAAGCGAAAATGATTCAAGAGTATTCGCGTTGATTGATTGGAAAAAAATAGTCCAGTTGCTCGTCGATCTCAGAATACTCTCCGTAGACTTGTACCAGGAAATATCTTTCATATTCAAGAGGTAGATTCTACCAAGGCGAATGCGTATAGAAAAATATCACATAGACCAGATTTTGTCAGCATTGAGATGCTTCCGCAGCCTGGCAGTGATTTAGTTTTTGATGCACGAGATGATTCTGGAAATTCAAATCACCATGACCCATTTTTACCAACTGTTCAAACACTTGTTCAGAAATATTCACAATCAATTCAATTTAATATTTTTCCCCTCTCTCTTCGTGCTCATATTTCTTATTGAGACGGGGAAATATCATTTTGTACCCTTCCGATGATGTGAGAGAATAGTGTATTTGAATTATGTTCTGTTGATTTTAGTGAGGTCATGAAAGTGTTTAAAAAAATATCTATTTATTGAGCACAATTAACATCGACTTCTGAGATGATTCCTCTCGGAGATGTAGGAGCATATATGCATAAAACACCAGATAACCCAGATGGTTGGATCAAATTTTCTCCACTTTGGATGCATCGTTGGAAAAAAATGATAGAGCATAACCCTGAATACAACCGTATGCTTTCTATGTATGGTTTGATTTCAAAAGAAACAAGAGAAAATACTGTTATGCCTATTCTAGAATGGAGCGGGACTGTTACACCCTAAATCGTGTGAATAATCCTCTCCATTCTCTCACAGAATTCCTCTAAATCCGAGAGACTGATGTGTTCACGAGTCGTGTGCATATCATGGCAAGTTGCTCCGATGGAGACCCACTCAGTGTCTGGATATTTCTCCGCGAGTGTGGAGACTTCTACAGTTGCATGGGTTGTGATAGCGGGAATTTTTTTACCATTTACTGACTCTATACTTTCTAGTATTTTTTTCACAAAAGGGGAGTCTGCGTCAGCGAGCCAGACAGGGGATTCGTGGCTTAGGGACCAGTTGAGTTCAGCTATTTCACTGAAGTTTCCTGAGATTTTTTCTCTCATAGGAGTTATTCCTCATGGGATATTTGTGCGGAGGAAATAGCACCAGTTCAGTATTCCATTTGAGAGTTCCATTTTTCCGAGGTTCCATGAGGAGAGGGCGGTATTTTCCTCTCACCATGTATCGACACCTGATCAGATTTGGGAGATGCTGTGGAGAATATGCTTTTCGTAGAAATCACCTGAGTGTTGGGTTTCTTCTATGGTGATCTCGACTTTGTCATTCTGGGTTTTTTCTCGGATCTCGAGGGTTTTCTCGCATGCCCAATTCTCTAACTCTTCATGTATTCCTGTGAAGAGGACTTTTGCATGAGCATTCCTCGGGATAGCATTATCAGCATCACCTCCATGTATTTCTCCTATACTCTTTATATCATCTCTTTCTGCGATGATTTTTGCGAGATATATCACTGCGTTCCCACGATTTTCTACTATTTCCATGCCTGAGTGTCCTCAGCGCATACCAGATATTTTTATACTATAAATTCTTCCATTGACTCGAAATGCCATTCAGGCATTTTCTCCTATTCATTTGTTATTCGTCATTGTATGTGTTCCTTCCATCAGGAGCGTTCCTCCACATCAGATGCCTATACTATCGCTTTCAGACCAGTCGAGATTGATACCATATGCTGCAGTGATAGGGAATTGTAGGTGGTGAGCTCCTATGAGTCCCACTTCTTCGCCCATTGTGAAGAGGAGTTCGATCGTCGGTCTTTCTTCCAGTTCTGCGAGTGCCATCATGACCACCACGCCTATTCCATTATCCGCTCAGAGTGTTGTTCAATCACCTTTCAGGATTGCATTTTCTTCTATGACTGTGACACCTTCAGTTTCCCAATCATGTGGTTCTTTTGACACACAGACCATATCCATATGTGATTGGAGACAGAGTCTCTCAGGATTTGTACTTTTTGCTCTGATGAGGAGATTTCCGATAGTATCTTCCTCATACTCCCAGTTATGAGATTCTGCCCATGAAATGAGCCATTTTTTCACCTTTTCCTCATTGTGTGACTTTCGAGGTATGAGAGAGAGTGTTTTGAAATATGATAATGTCTTGTCAAATAGACTCATGGACATGATTTTAGTGATACTTTGCGAGTTGCAAGCATCAATACTTGTGAGATTCAAAAATTCCGTATAATCCTAGGACTCAATTATTATTATGATTCGACGCATTTTCCTCTTTGTACTCACCAATATCGCGATTATCGTGATGGGTACTATTATCCTGGGCCTTATCCAGACTGTTTTTGGTATTGATATTATTGGCACACTTCATAGTTCTTGGCTTTCCCTTGCTATCTTTGCTCTCATTTATGGTTTTTTTGGGTCATTTATATCTCTCTGGTCTTCTCGTTGGATGGCAAAGAGATTTTATCATATAGAACTCCTTACCCTCGAGAGCATGGTAACGGCGAACCCAGGTGAGAAGCTCGTCTATCAGACTGTTGAGCATATCGCTCAGAAAAATGGAATTACTATGCCAGAAGTTGGCATCTATGAATCTCTTGAAGTAAATGCTTTTGCTACAGGTGCATCGCGTAATTCTTCTCTTGTTGCAGTATCGAGTGGGCTCGTCGCTCAGATGAATCCTGATGAGGTCGAGTGAGTCGTGGCACACGAGATGGCACATATTATGAATGGTGATATGGTGACGATGACTCTCCTTCAGGGTGTTATCAATGCGTTCGTTATTTTCCTCTCTCGAGCTATAGCTCAGGTTATCTCTATGGCAACTCGACGAGATGATTCTTCTTCGAATTGATTTGTCTATTTCGGGGTTACCATTCTCCTTGAGATACTTCTCGGTATCCTGGGGTCTCTCATAGTGATGGCATACTCTCGTCGTCGCGAATTTGCTGCTGATGCGGGAAGTGCCACATATGTTGGTAAGTCTAAAATGGTAAATGCTCTCAAAGCTCTCCAGAGAATTCATGAGCAGAATATCGCTGTTAAAGGTGACCCAAAACTTGCTGCTCTCAAGATAGATGGAAAATCAAATGGTTTTCTCCATCTTTTCGCAAGTCATCCACCTCTAGAAGAGCGTATACAACATCTCCTTAATTCACCAATTCTCTAATATTTTCTATGGGTTTTATACTTTTTTATAATTTTATCTGGTGAGAGTTGTTCCTCATTTTTGCAGGAATAGCCTATATCTTTTTTCACACTGGACATGGACTCTGGTCCAAACTTGGGAGTTGGCGTGAATTTAAAATGTTTCGAGAAAAGGAGCGTACTCGTATCCGTCGCCGACACACTATAGAACAAAAAAAGGTTGATTCTCAGACTCGTCGAGACGATGTCTCTCTCAATGGCATGAAGAAAAAAATATCAGCAAAAGATAAGCTCGCATTACAAGCAATATTTAAATCAGTTCAGGCAAAATTGGTGGTTCGAGAATACGAAGAAGCACGCTCTCAGATTATCAAGGGACTCATGATAGACCGTAATAATGAAGACCTCAATATCCTCCTCGCACAGCTCTATGAAATGGAGCATGATTATGAAAAAGCAGAAATTCTCTTCCGAGATATTATACTTCATCATGATCCCAAAAAGGCAGATGCTTATGTTTACCTCGGTAATAATCTCATACACCAAGGGAAGGATACACTCGCATATGATGTATTTAAGAAAGGTCTCGAAAAGGAACCACGGAATGTCCAACTCTTGGAAACTCTGGGTGAGCTCGCCTATGAGCTCCATGAGTATGAAGAATCTCTCATATATTCACGATTGCTCACAGAAACACAGCCAAAAAATATTCGAGGTTTTGAACTTCTCTGACTTTCTCATCTCCAGGTTGGTTCAGATCAAAAGGCGTATGATACATTTCTCACCCTCCGGAAACTCGAACCGTACAATGAGGTAGTTCATGTATGGCTCCCTAAAATAGAAGAAAAACTCGGTGTTCATCCTGATTCAAAGCGTCTCTCTAGTCGATAATTATACTTATGTCCGCAAAGATACCTCCTTCATCTCTGGAATCCGAACGCAGCCTATTGGGGGCTCTCTTAATAGACAAAGAATGAGTGATACGAGTTGCGGACATCGTGGCTTCTGATGATTTCTATGATGACAACCATGGGACTATTTATGCTGTCATTCTCGAGCTTTACCGTAAGAATAAACCTATAGATATTGTTACAGTATCAGAATCTCTGACAAGTCTCGGTCAGCTCGATGCTATCGGATGAAATGTGTATCTGGCAGATCTCACGATTGCTGTTCCTACGAGTGCTCATGTTTTTGAATACGCACAAATAGTCAAAGCAAAATCAGTCCTCAGAAAGCTCATAAATACTGGTAATCTCATAGCATCATTTGGTTTTGATGAACAGACTGAAATCAATACCCTCCTTGAAAAATCAGAGCAATCTCTTTTTAAAATCACACAAACATTTATCAAAAACAAGCTCACTCATATCCGAGATATTCTCGATATGCGTTATGAGGAATATGCTGGTATACATGAGGATCCAAAACAGATAGAAAACTCTCGTATTATGACAGGTTTCCGTAATCTCGACAACAAACTCCAGGGACTTCGAGGAGGGGATCTCGTCATCCTGGCAGCGAGACCATCGATGGGTAAGACTGCCATGGCTCTCAATATCTCTCAAAATATCTCAAAGAAGAAAAATGTAGCCGTATTTTCTCTCGAGATGAGTAAGGAGCAGCTCACTGATCGTATGGTCTGTGCCGCTATGGGTATTGATTCTTGGAAACTCCAAAAAGGGGAGCTCACTGATGATGAATTTGCTCGTATAGGTGATGCGCTCTCTGAGCTATCTACTTCAAATGTATATATTGATGATTCGGCGAGCATGACACTCCTAGAAATCAAATCAAAGTGTCGTCGCCTCAAGATAGAATCAGGCCTCGATATGGTGATGATTGATTATCTCCAGCTCATTCAGGGTACAAACCCTATGAATCGTGTACAGGAAATATCCGATATTTCACGATGACTCAAATCCCTCGCTCGTGAACTCAATATACCTATTATCGCTCTTTCTCAGCTCTCTCGTGCTGTCGAGAGTCGTGCAAGTAAGGAACCTATACTCTCTGATCTGCGTGAATCTGGTTCAATCGAGCAAGATGCGGATATCGTTCTCATGATCTTCCGAGAAGAATATTATAATAATGCAGAAATGCAGGAAAATGACATGAATAAAGGGAAGACTACAATATTTATCCGCAAAAATCGAAACGGGCCAGTTGGTAATGCTGACTTTATATTTGATGGTAAATTCATGAAGTTCCGTGAGATAGATACTACTCGCGTTGGTTTCTAGACGAGTCAGAGTTGTTTTGCTCCTGCTATATATTGTTTGATATTCACACAGGCTTCTTCTCCAGCTTTTTCATGAGTTCTATGGGCCATGTTGACGAGTTGTAGTACTTGGTCTATGGACTCTACCTGTATCGTGAGTTCGTAGTCTTCTTCTGACATGTATCAGTGTGCCAATACTTCATCTCTTAAATATTTCTTTAGATTTTTGTAGCCTTTACCCCAGAGGATGATAGGCGTTTTGCAAACATGTCCGACCTGCATAAGCTGCCATGTATAGAAAAGTTCGAGAAGTGTTCCTATTCCACCTGGCGTTAGAATAAATACATGAGACAACAGCATAAAGGTATCAAGTCTTGCAGAAAAAGTACTTTTTGTTTCAGTAAAATCGAGGTATTTATTTGGTTGCTGTTCAAAAGGAAGCTCTATATTGATACCTATAGATTGTCACTTCACACATCATTTTTCTGCTAACGATTGTCCTATAGATGCTGCTTCCATGGCTCCTGGACCACCACCAGTGACTATATCAAAGTTTTTCCTTGAGAGGTTTTCTGCGAGTTTTACTATGTCTTGGTATACAGTATCCGATGGTTGGATTCTCGCTGATCAAAAAATTGCAGTTCTAAAATGACCATCGTTGATTATTTCAAGAAGCTTTTGTTTATTTCAGAGTTCTTCCTTGCAGAGTTTTTTTTTATTTTTCATGAAGTGTCATATTATTGTCATTCTTGATGTGTACAAGTTCCTGATTAAGGAAGTAGTTCAGGAATGTTCGTATAATAACTATTCCTCCAAGTATTGCTAGTTGTTCGAGAGTTGGTTTAAATATCGTTTCAATGATATCTGCTGCTACGAGAAACTCGAGACCGAGGAGGAGGTAGACGCCGAGTCTATAGCGTATAGCGTTATGTGATATGTCTTTTTTCCCAGTTTTGAGTTCTACTCCGATAAAATCAAAAAACCCACGAAGTACTCATGTCAGTATTATTCCTATACCTATGAGTCATACAAAAATGGCAAAAGTATCAATGGTATGGAGGATATCTAAGTTCATACCAATAGTGTACCTTATTTTTTATCGTATTTCAAGTGAATCCAGTCTTCTGCCTTTTTTAATTGTTCGAGTGTGCCTATGTCGAACCATTCGCCATCAAGAGATGTCCCATATATATCATCTTTTTTGCATAAATAGGCTATAAAATCTCATGCTCTATCAGCCTTCCCAGAAGCAATAACTGCATCAATATGGCGGAGTGAGGAATTTTGTAGGATATAGATAAGTGTTGCGTGGAGGGGGGAAGTTGGATTCTCAGGTTTTTCGATGAAATTTAATACCTTCCCATCTTCATTCATTTCAAGATTATTAAAACCTTTGACGAGTTCTAGGTCTTTTTCCTCGTGTAGTACGATGGTATTTCCTTTTTTGTGAAATAAATCTACAGCACTTTGGAGGCCATCCTCAAAGAAATTATCTCATCCTAGTATCATCACATCCTCGGAGATATCATAGTTCTGTATAACATACTGTATATCACCAACTGACCCTAGCCTATCTTCGTTAGTCAGTGTCCCATCGTTTATGATAGTAATGTTGGGGAAATTATTGTCTTCCAACCATTCTTTAAACACATGAGAAAATTTTGCATTTGAAACAATGAAAATCTCTGATATTTCATTTATTTTATTCAGTTTCTCCACCAAATACTCTATCATTGGTTTTCAGCCAACCATAATCATTGGTTTGGGGATATCTAGTGTGAGAGGGTGGAGTCGTGTTCCGTAACCACCTGCTAGAATAATAGCCTGCATAGTCAATATTATACGAGAAATTCCAGCTATTTTAACCACTCTTCTGTTTTTGCAAATCAAAACTTTTTCATATACTTGGGCACGACATTACTTATCATTTTTTATTCTCGTATATGGCTCAAAAAAATTCTGAACTGACCCAATCTCAAAAAAAGAAATCTCAAGAGACTTCTGCAGCAGGTACCCCGTGAAAATCTCATAAAAAAAAGCCCCAAAAAAAGAAATATTCAGCACTTATTAGTCTCCTCATAGTCTCGCTTGTTTTCGGAGGAAGTATTTTCTACCTCTTCCAGGGTATTAGTGAGAGTAAAGATGTTGCTATATCGGAGTTTGTTCAGTCGTATAAAACAGGGAAATATAGTACTGTAGAAGTTCGTGATAGTGCTATTATTGGTACTGTTGCTGGCTCTGAGGCTGTGAATCCTTCTCAGTTTGATTTTTCATGAATGGCAAAAGAAACTTCTGTTACAGAAAAAGCAATACTCCCAACGCAGGACTCTCTCAAGGATATAGGTATTGATATCAGTGCTCCACTTAATACTGTCAAAATAATAGATACTACTTCGATGCATTTTTGGGCAGACCTCGCACCGACAATTATAGGCACACTCCTATTTCTTGGTATATTCATTCTTCTGATGGGACGGATGATGGCTGGATCTGGAGGTGGTCCTATGAGTTTTGTTAAAAATAAAGCAAAACGCTATGAGCCGGCAAAAGGGAAAATCATGTTCACAGATGTTGCTGGATCTGCTGAAGAAAAACAAGACCTTCAAGAATTTGTCGATTTTCTCAAGAATCCTAATAAATACAAAAAACTCGGGGCAAAAATTCCACGAGGAGTTCTCATGGTGGGGCCTCCAGGTACTGGTAAAACACTTCTCGCTCGAGCTGTTGCATGAGAGAGTAATGTTCCATTTTACTCCATTTCAGGTTCTGAATTTGTGGAGATGTTTGTGGGTGTTGGTGCTGCTCGAGTGAGAGATCTTTTTGCTGAAGCAAAAGCCCACTCGCCCTCTATTATTTTTATTGATGAGATAGATGCTATTGGTAAAAAACGATCAACTGGCTTTGGCGGAGGACATGATGAGCGAGAACAGACATTGAATCAGATACTTACCGAGATGGACGGATTTGATAATGAGACAAATGTTATCATTATGGGCGCTACTAATCGTGCTGATGTCCTCGATAAGGCACTTCTTCGCCCAGGAAGATTTGATAGAAAAGTGACTATACATCTTCCCAATCTCGAAGATCGTATCGCTATCCTCGAAGTACATGCTCGTAATAAGCCTATGGCAAAAGATGTTAATTACCGTAAAGTGGCGAGCAGTACAATTGGATTTTCTGGTGCGGATTTAGAAAATCTCCTTAATGAAGCTGCTATTCTCGCAGGTCGAGATAATTCTCCTCAAGTGACTCAGCACATGCTCCAACAGAGTATCGAAAAAATCGTGATGGGGAATACAAAGAAATCCCATGTTATGACAGAGTTTGAACAAAAACTCACAGCGTACCACGAGGTCTGACATGCTATAGTTGGTAAAATGACGAAACATTCTGATCCAGTTCATAAGATATCTATTATTTCTCGTGGTTCTGCTGGTGGTGTTACTTGGTTTCTCCCAGAAAAAGATCGAACTTATATTACTAAAGCGAAAATGCTTGATGAATTGGCTGTTTATTTTGGCGGGCGTGCTGCGGAAGAAATATTTTTTGGCCCTGAATATATCACAACAGGTGCATCATCTGATATAGAGCGTGCTACAGATATAGCTCGTAGCATGGTGACTCGGTATGGTTTTGATAGTGATATTGGCATGGAGAACATCGCGGGTCGTGTTGCTGATGGTAATTATCTTGGTAGTGTGGAAGAGGGGACTGTTGTCTCTGATGAGACGAAACATCTCGTTGATACAAAAGTACGAAAGCTTCTTCTCGATGCCTATGAGACAGCTAAAGGCATCATTAATACTAACAAAGACCTTCACGAAAAAATATCACAGATTCTTATGAAAAAACAGGAAATGCTGCAGGATGAATTTGATGCCTTTTTTGAAGATATGGCCGGCGTTCCTGCAAAAGTTCTCCTCTAAACCGCAATACTCGGAGTTGCCTTTTTCTTATTTTGTGTATTATTCCCGCGTTTTAACTCTCTAAAAAGTATTTATGGCTAGCATGGACGAGCTCAAAGTTGGTAAGAAAATTATCGTAGATGGTCAACCATATGAGGTAACAAAGTCTGAACATCTCAAAGTGGCAATGGGGAAGGGTATGGAAAAATGTACTATTGTGAATCTCCTCAATGGTAAATCGATGCAGGCTACTTTTCATGCTGTTGATAAGGTTGAAGCAGCAGATATACAAATGAGAGATGCGGATTATCAATATTTTGATGGCTCTGCTTACCACTTTATGGATACCACCTCTTTTGATAGCTATTTTATCAGTGCTGAAGTTATCGGAGATAAGAAGTATTTCCTTGTTGAAGGCAATAAAACTATGGTTATGTTCTGGGATGGTACTCCTATCAATGTTCAGATTGATCCTTCTGTCGTACTCGAGGTCGTCGATACACCACCAGGAGAAAAGGGGAATAGTGCCTCAAACAATCTCAAACCTGCTACACTCAATACTGGTCTTGAAATAAAAGTACCCCTCTTTATCGGTCAGGGTGAAAAGGTGAGAGTGGATAGTCGTTCTTGCGATTATCTTGGACGAGCTTAGTTTTTTTATTCTAATTCGCAATAAGAGCTCAATTATACATATTGAGCTCTTATTTTTTCATTAAAAAAGTGATTGGCTTGAAGAAAAAAGCAAAAAATGAGATTATATTTATATAAATACTGAGAGTCATAAGTCCTGCACCAGTTGCAATCCAGAGGGCTATGTTGTGATCAAAGAGATTTTCTACAGGATCCCTGTCCCCCGCAGGGGTAGGTGTCGTAACTTCATTTTTTATATTTTCCTCTGCGACTTTCACACCAAATACTCGTGCTATTTCTTTGTAGGATTCTGTTATAGTGTTGATAGTTTCCTCTGACTTTCTGCTAATGGTTCTCTGAGTCGCTTTACTTTTGAGATATATTTCTTTTATATCAGTTACAAAAGCCTGAGTAGGGCTGTACACAGCTATACTGACCCAGAGAGATAAGACTATACCGATAATAAATATTATAATTTTCATGAGTATTTAGTTACAATTTATTTGCCAAGTTCCGTCGTTATTTTTTGTACTACTTGACCTCTCATAAGTAAGTCCAGTTCTTCTATCAATGTGTATCTCATGAGCAGTATTCGTATTTTTGAGTAAAAGGACAAAATGGTCAGATACTTCGGAAGAGGGATTTTCAGGAATAAATCTGATTGAATCATCTCTGAATTCTATTTGTATTTTATTCATATCTTCTATTTCAGTTGCTTCTGGACATTGGTAAGCTCCGAAATCAAGTCATGCTAGAGACCAGGACTTTGTAATGCTCGAGCTTGTTTCATATGTATTTTCTTCTGTTTCTGCGAGATTTACCTCTGTGGTAAGTTTTATGGTATTTTTCTCATTTCAAAAATCTAGATCAATGAGCCGTTTTCTTACTATTTTCCCATTGAGCGTTTTGCCTAGTAGTGCATTTACTTTTTCTTCGTCAATTGCCGCCACTATTTTTACAGCTACCTCCTCTACCTTATTTCTCTCCCTGCTCCGGAATAATGACCCTATATTTCCCATCTGCGTCATCAAAACTATGATTACAATGACAATCATTATTTCCACAAGTGTAAATCATGAGCTTCTTGTCTTTTTTTCTTTCCTAATAGGTATTTTTGGTGTAGTATTTCAATACATTTAATCAAAATTATTTATGTACAGAGTATATATTCTTCTTCTTCTTGCAATAGGTTCTCTTGCCTTTGCTGTTGATTCTTCTGAGAGTATTCTCCAAGCAAAGAAAATAGGTGATACATCTGTCACAATTTCCTGGCACCCTATTGCAGACGCTGAGAAATACAAAATATTTTATGATGAAACATCTCTTCTAGAACCCACTAACCCCCGCCCCTTATTTGATACTGACTTTCTGGATGTAGAACAGGGTGAGATAACTAAAATATCACCATCAACAGAATATACCATAGTCGTTCATTGATATAATTCCGAGTGAAATGATATCTGACAAACACTCCCTCTTCATGTAAAAACATATTGATCGGTGCCAAATATGAATTTATCAAAAGATCCGCTCGTGCTTGATGAAATAACAATTGAATTGTGATTTACTCATGCTATCGATGTTTCTCAAGCTGAAATTAGTGTCATGAATCTCAAGACAAAAAAACTCATCCCCGTTCAAGATATTAAAAATTCACCAGATGACTTGCGTATTATTATTGCTACATTGAAGACTGACATGGAAATTGATATTTCTCATGAACTTACGTTCAAGAAGATTGTTTCATATACAGGGGTTGAACTTCCGCCAGAAAATCGCATCCCTCTCAAAATTGTTTATAGTGAGACATTTCCATCACTTGAGACTACTTCTCCAGATGTGGTCCCTGGTCCGGACTGATTTATTGAAACATCCGTAGAAGAGCCGGTTTTTACAGAGCCAGTTCCAATTGATACACTTCCTCAAACTGGTCCTCGATGATTTTTTCTTTTAATACTAGCATCCCTTGTTGTATTTTTTACACAAAAAAAGCTCTCAAAGAGAGCTTAATTTGAACTAAAAGAATTATTATAATTTTACAGGAACAGAAGGTCCCATAGCAGTGCACACATAAACAGCTTCTATAAAAGTAACTGTTGGTTTGAGTCCTGAAGGGCGAGCTTCTCTCACATGTTGAATAAAGTTTTCTAGATTCTCTGTAAGTTTTTTTGAGCCAAATGAGAGTTTCCCAAATACTCCGTGAATACCACCTTGTTTGTCGTTTTTAACTTCAAATTTACCTCCTTTCAATTCTTTGAGGATTGCGGTGAGGTCTTCACCAACTGTTCCAGATTTTGGATTAGGCATGAGTCCTTTTGGTCCGAGAACTTTTGCTATTTTACCCATTTTTCTCATCATTGCCGGAGTAGCAATAGCGATATCAAAGTTGGTAGGTATAGAACCTGATTCAATTCCTGAAACAAGGTCATCTCCACCTGCTACGAGAGCTCCACCTGATATTAGAGATTTTTCATCTCCTGCATCAGTGAAGGCAGCGATTTTGATATCCTTCCCTGTACCATGTGGAAGTGTCATTCCCATTCGAATCATTTGGTCAGCCCGTGTAGGGTTGATTCCTAGTCTAAAATGTATCTCGACAGTTGGGTCGAATTTTACAAAATTAGTTTTTTCGAGAAGCGTGATAGCTTCTTCGATGCTGTATGTCTTGCTCTCATCAATAAATTTGATAGCAGCGTTGTATTTTTTGCCTCTTGGCATAAAAAGAAAAATAAAGAAATATTGGTGCGAGCGTTCGTGTATGCGAACTCCCAACGGGTGACATGATACAAAAATCTTGCGAAATGCAAGAAATTTGTAATATTGGCTGTATTATGATTACTATAAAACTTCGTGATATATCAGGCAATTGGCATACTTTTGCTGGTGACTCAAAAATATCAATCACAGAACAATGTGAAAAGCTAGGCATAGATTCTCCTTTTGCTTGTCGTGCAGGGGCCTGTGTGACATGTGCTTGTCGCATCAAATCTGGTTCAGAGCATCTTGTGCAAAATAGGTTTTGAGAAAAACTTATTGAAACTGATGATGATCAATTTCTTGCATGTATATGATGACTCCATGAGTGACATGCCGCTTCTGCTGAAAATTATGAGGTAGTTCTAGACTATTCTGAATAGTTTACTTAAAGACAAATGGAGCAATTGTTTTGAGTATCCAGGGTATCAGGGCAAGTGCTACGAGACCGATAAGTACATCCATTATTTTGCTTTTCGCCTTGTTTTTGATTTCTTCAGTTGCTACTCCAGAAATGGACATCCCTATACCAAGCACGACCATCAAGAGGACACCTATAACGAGACTTATAAAAAACACATATTTATAGATACTTGATATGAATTCTACGAACCCATTTGATGCGGATATGTAGCATTTATATCTTGCCATTTGTCCGCCTCCTCATCCAAATGATCACTTTTCTCCTGCTATTCAGCAAGGTTCGCTCGTGTATGTCACAATTTGTAGATTCTGTCCGAGCAGGCCTGGAGGTAGATCATCCTGTACAGCAAAAGCTGATGAAGTTATGAGGAGAGTCGCGATGAGTAAGTATATTTTTTTCATAATTTAAAAGAGGTTAAGTCCTACAATTTCTACAAGAAAAGTGTAGGAGAGTATGAGGAGTATTGTAGCGAAAAAAGTGTAGAGAATAATCTTTTTTCCTTTGTCTGCTCTTTCTTCATTGCCAGCTGCTGTTATATAATAGTATGACCCTAATATGATAAATAGGATAGCAATTGGGCCAGCTAAAAATATAAAGAAGTTTGCAATTGTAACGAGTACGCTCATGATGCCTGTGGCGTTCATCGTCCTTCCGAAAAATATAGCACGGTATATAGACTCTATGAAGCCTACAACTATGAGCGCTATCATCCCATAGACTATTCTCATTTTAGCAGTTTTTGATGTACTCTCATTGTTGCCTGCAGTTAGCATCGTGAATCCTCCCCAGGTAAACATAACTACGGCTGTTCCTATCATCGCCATTTCGAAAAATTTCACTATAGCAACAATGTTTCCATTTCACCAAAAATTCTGTGGACAGAAAAAGTAATTACATGTCTCTAGGGCTGATTGACTGAATTCTCCACCCGGATCTCTCGTTGATACGGATCAGACTTTACGACTAAATCCAATACTTAGATAACTACTTCCTGTGATAATATTATAGAGGAGTTCTGCTACATTTATGAGAAAGAGCCCAATCACTATGAGAAGTATCCTGTAGGTTCCGTCACTTCGTTTTTCTTCACTTCCCATACTACTTACCCAGAGGAATCCCACATAGAGCATAGCAAGAAGTGCTACTCCGTTGAGGATGATTCGGAGTGCATGAATAATATCGAGAGCAACATTTCGTACGGCTCATACGAGATCTCCAGATCCTGGACGAAAGAGTGAATTTTGCTCGAGATTCCTGGTTGAGCTCGTACCATTTCCTATACCTGTTACACCTGCAGCCCAAGAGGTATTGATCATGAGTATTAATCCACAGAGGAGAATGTGGGGGGCAAAATGTTTTATGTTTTTTAAAAAATAGTGCATAAATTTAGATATCCTGATTTGTAAAAAACCCAGCGTAGTCTTCTCTGTTTATAATTCATTTTTGTTCTAGCTCTTGAGCGTGCACATACATAGGTAACATACCTTCTGATCTGGCCATTTGGATAGCATTATCTATTTGAGAGAGGTCTCCTGAACGAATGAGATTTTTGATACCACTATTTACGAGCATGAGCTCAAAAATGGCTGTTCTCTTATTGCTTCAATCTCTGCGAAGAATGAGTCTCTGGGAGAGAACACCGAGAAGGCTGTCGGCTAATCGTGTGTAGATTTGTCTTTGTTGTTCTGGATTAAAGAATTGTGCTATACGACTAATCGTCTGGACACTTCCAGATGTATGGAGTGTTGAGAAAACGAGATGTCCTGTTTCTGCGAGATTGAGAGCAGCTTCGACAGTATCGGGGTCGCGCATCTCACCAACCATAACTACATTTGGATCTTCTCGCATAGAGGCACGGATTGCAGATACAAATGAATCCGTATCTCGTCCTACTTCTCGTTGAGAGAAAATAGATTTTTTATCTTTGAACATGAATTCAATAGGATCCTCAATAGTGATAATATTTTCGCCACGAGTGTTGTTGATTTCCTCGAGCATTGCCACGAGTGTTGTCGATTTTCCTGATCAGGTTGGCCCCGTTACAAGTACGAGACCTTGTTTGGCATTTAGGAAACGATCTATTGCTTGTGGTAACTCGAGTTCTTGTATTGTTTTAGCACTTTGTTCTATCCTTCGAAAAGTAAAATTGAGTTTTTCAAGTGCCCAAGCTCCATTTACGCGAAATGAAATCCCGCTATCACTTATATATCAAAAATCAACATCATGAGATTTTTCGAGTTTTTCTAGGATATCTGGATGTTTTTCGAGTATTTTATTTTTTATCTGATCCATGTGTTCCTGAGAGAGGGGAGGTTCTTGTTCTATCTTTATGAGCACACCTTCTATCCTTACGGTAAGGGGTTTTCCCACAGCAAGATGTACATCTGATGCCTTTGCTTCTACAGCGTACTTGAGAATACTTTCTGTATTTATTTGTTTTTTTTCTTCGTCATCAAAAAATTTCCATGATTTCAGGTCTACAGTACTTCACTCTGTTGCATGTGAAATATTTTTCTGTTCCTGCTTATCCCGTACGAAATTTATCACCTGAGGAAAGTGTTCTCTGGTATAAGCCTTTGCCTCATCGATGCTCTGTGCTATATGTACAGCTTGCTTGATACCAGTTATTTCGAGTATATCTCCCATTTTTCCTGGGATTACAATCGTTGTTCCACCGTTATTCTGTAAGTATTTTGCTATCTCGAGTATACCTGTAACAAATGCTGTCTTTATGCCTTCTACTCTTGTTAAATCAAATACTGCTACCTGAGGAGCTTCTTGTGCAGATTTGAGAATACTACCAAAAATCGGAGGCGATGTTGTCTCATCTAGCGTCCCCACGCATATCAGTACGAGTAGACCGTCTTCGTGAGCTATACTGTTCTGGTTTATTTCCATAACAAAATAATACTACACTTCTTCTTTTTTTACCAACTTATCTCCTCTAGGAGAGGGTAAGAAGGGTATTGACTTATAAAATATTTATTTTACTCTGATTATTTTTATCCCTTCTTCGTCTTGTGATCATTGTTGACGAAAGAGAGGATGTCCTCCAGGCTCTGTGCTTTTTGTTACTTGTTTCAGGTCATCGAGATTGATTTCTGCTTGCTGGACATGCGTATTTGCATTTGCAGCGAGTAGTCCTCGAACAACCCGATAGTTGATCTCGTCCATCATCTGTATGAAGAAATCGTATGCACGCTCTTGGTAGACGAGAAGTGGCTGCTTCTGATTATATCATTCAAAAGCTACATCCTCACGCAGGTTGGCCATTTTTTCGATATGTTCCATCCAGAGCTGATCGATAGCTGCGAGATATATTTGTCTCTGAAATTGGTCAAAATTCCTATCCTCGAAAAGTTCCTGCACCTCTGTGAGTTTCTTTTTCCAGAGGGAGAGTATTTCTTCAGCAATTTCCTCAAATTCAGTTCCTGTCACTGTAACTGTTTCTTTTAGTATATCACTTAAGCTCGTTGAGAGTCTTTCTGTATCAATCTTTTGTTCTTCGTCCTGATGTCGCATGACTATTCGCTCAGCTTCATCTCGAAATATTTTTTCAATTTGCAGGTCTATGTCAGAACCATTATCGTCATTGTTTGCGAAGTCTTCCAACATCTTTTGTCGACGGCTATAGATGATGAGTCTATGCTGATTCATGACATCATCGTATTCGAGAACATGTTTTCGCATATCAAAATGACGCCCCTCGACTTGTTTCTGAATAGCTGTAATTCTCTTTGTCAGAGTTTTGCTTTGTATGAGAGGTTCATCTTCAGGGAGACTTGCGAAAAATGGTGAATTGAACATCGAAAAGAGCTTATCTCCACCAAATATACGCATAATATCGTCACTTGGAGATACTAGGAATTGACTCATTCCAGGGTCACCCTGACGCCCTGATCGACCGCGAAGTTGGTTGTCGATACGGCGTGTTTCATGTTTTTCTGTACCGAGTATTGCGAGTCCACCGAGTTCTGCGATTCCTTCTCCGAGTTTGATATCGGTACCTCGACCGGCCATATTCGTCGCTATTGTGATAGCATTTTTCTGACCAGCATTTCCTACTATCTCTGCCTCCCGAGCATCTTGTTTTGCATTCAGTACTTCGTGTTTTATGCCTTTTTGTGTCAACATATCTGAGAGGAGCTCTGATTTTGCGACTGAAACTGTACCTACGAGAATTGGCTGACCAGTTTCGTGGATTTTTTCGATATTTTTTACTATGTATTGGAATTTCCCCTTTTCATTTTTGAAGAGCAGATCCGCACGGTCATCACGAATAAGTGGTTTATTTGTTGGTATTTGCACGACGCTGAGACCGTATATTTTTTGGAATTCTTCTTCTTCTGTTTTTGCTGTACCAGTCATTCCTGAGAGTTTTTCGTAGAGTCGGAAAAAGTTCTGGTAGGTGATATTTGCGAGTGTTTTACTCTCTCTCTGTATTGTGACATTTTCTTTTGCTTCGAGAGCTTGATGAAGACCATTACTGAATCTGCGTCACTCCATGACACGACCAGTGTGCTCATCAATAATCATAATATCATCACCCCGTACGAGGTAATCAATATCTCTGATATAACATGCTTTTGCTCGGAGAGCGTTTTCTATATGGTGAAGATCATTGTAGTGATCAGAGACAAATATATTATCTATTCCAAGTGCTTTTTCTATCCGTTCTATCCCTTCTTCAGTGAGTGCGACGGTTTTTGTCTTCTCATCAACTGTATAGTGTTCTGGATGAGAGAGCTTGTTTGCCATTTGGGCAAATTTCAGATATTTAGAAGTGGGTTCATCGTCCGGAGAAGATATGATGAGGGGTGTTCGAGCTTCATCTATGAGAATCGAATCCACTTCATCAATAATGGCAAAAGCTCGACGAGACATGACCTGGTCAGACATGGAAGGCGCCATATTATCACGGAGATAGTCGAACCCGAGTTCTGTATTTGTCACATAGACGATGTCACAATTGTAGTTCTTTTTTTTCTCTTCGCGTGCTTGACTATTGAGTACGACACCAGTTGAGAGACCAAGGGCTCCATAGATGATACTCATCTCACTTGCATCACGACGAGAGAGGTATTCATTCACTGTGACGACATGTACTGGATCTCCAGAGAGAGCATTCAGATATGCTGCGAGCGTGGCTACAAGTGTTTTACCTTCACCAGTCCGCATCTCAGGTATATTTCAGCCATTGAGGGTGAGCGCACCCACGAGCTGAACATCAAATGGTATCATGTTCCATACCTTTACTGATCCGTCAGAGAGTGTGAATTCCTTGTTATAGATGAGTTCACTCGCTCTACGGTGCAATGCAAGTGCCTCAAAGCGAATGTTTTGCACCATTGCTTCACGCGATTTGATATATATTTTTTTGTTTTTTTCATGCATTTCTGCTTTTTCCACGAGTCCTAAGGTTGCATCATTGTCTATCCGGTCTTTTTCTGTGATAAATGCGAGTCTAATTGGTTCAAATCGTGATTTGAATTCCTGAGTTTTTGATTGTACTGCATCGAGACTATCAATGGTTTTTTGATATTCTTCTTCTATTTTTTTGACTTTGTTGATATCTTTTTGGTATCCCTGAAGAATTACTATTGTCGGGTCACCGAAGAGGCGAGAAAGGAGTGTCATTGTGTGTGTGAATTAAAAATTAATAATGAAAAATGAATAATGGTTGATTTTTCATGTGATTTTGTTGTGATTATAGGGATTTTTTGTCTTTTTCAGATGTAATTGTTTGACAAATTAAATTATAGGTTTAATATAATTTTATTATTTTTTAATTTATATTTTATGCCAGACATTCCTCCTGTTTGAGAATCTCCGTCACAGTCTAAATTTGATTATTATAATATTAGTCTATTTATGAATAGAATTCAAAGGGTATATCTGTCACTTATTCCAGCTAATTCTAAACCAACAAATGTTGTTGTAAAATGAATCCTTACGGCACTTATAGATGATAAAGAATTTTCGTTTGAAAAGAAAAGAACAATCCTTTTACAACTCTTAAAAGATTGGACTTGACTTGATTCATTTCCAGAAGATATAACTGCCTGTATCGATGAAGTTTCTTCGCAATATCAATTTGGTATACGGGAACAATTGGAAAATAGTAGAGTACTTTTGATGAAATATTTATGAGATAATGATTTTATGATTATCCATCGAGAAACTCGATGACGCACTGGTGAACCGGAAGATTCGCGTTTACCAACAATGAATGGTATGCCAATCTATGTTGCGACCGATCCCATGTTCCAGGAAAAACCATACATTCGAACTGCACCTAGATATTATGAAGCTCTTCAAGGAGATAATGGAAAAACACTTGATGATTAAATTGTCTGCACTAATTCAAATATAAAAGCTCGTCCAAAGTATTTTCTGGGAGATGGCGAGAGAGGAGAGTTCCGTCTTGGATTTTTGTAAAAGTTTCTCTCTGGTATTGGCATTCGAGTTCAATAGATTCTTTTGCCTGAGCACCGTAGGTTGATTCTCCTGAGAGCATGAGATGATTTGCTCAGGTTTCTATAGAGGCTTTTATGTCGCTGATTTCTTCTGCTGTTGCCGTACCTCCAGGCACCAGCATGCTTTCGAGGAAACCTGTAGCACAGATAGATTCAACATTGTGTTTCCGGCAAGAAGCAAAGAAATGAGTCTGTATGTCGTGCATGTTTATCTTTGCTCTCGGGTCCATCTCTACTCAGAGGTCTCATCTTCCGAGCATGGCGAGTGTGAGTTTATTCTCTCAGAGTATTTCATCTGCATTGAGTACTGCATAGGGCGTCTCAAATTTTCCTCCGAGATTACCAGTGTAGTCGTATTCATCACGCATGATTGCTATAAAATGCCCTACATCTGCAGGACTAGAAAAATAGGAGACCATGATATTTCCTACATATTCAAAACCGAGAATATCGCGTGCAAATTCGATACTCTTCCTGTCGTGTTCTGTGATACACTTGATTCAGAGGGGGCGATTCCGTACACAGATTCATTTGCGTCCTCCGAGTACAAATGAGTCATTTCCAGAGAGGATTTCTGTGCATTCTATAACTGCTTTTTCTCCTGATTTTTCCCTGACTGTCGCTGACATCTTCCCGTCATCAAATATCACGATATCTCCTACCTGCATGACCTCTACAATTTCTGGAAAGCATACTCGCAGATTTCAGGGTGTACAAAAACGTTCTTCTGAGTCGTTTGAGACATAAATAACTTCCAATAATTCTCCTAATTGTACTGTTATATCTCATTCTACTCACATTTCATGTATGCGGGGTTTTGGTCACTGGAGATCGATGAGTATTGGTACGAATTTGCTCACACATCTCAGATATTCGGCAAGTCCTCCTAGGTCTCATTCTTTTCCTATATGAGAACAATTAAGACGGTAAATACCTATGAGATTAAGTATCTCCGGATATTCTCTGACTACTTTGGCGAGCGCAGGTCCATGAGTAGCGACTATATAGTTTTCAGGAATTGTTTTTTCTGTTTTTGTCTGTATAGCTGATGAGTTTTGCATTGATGCAATCGCGTCAGCATAGAGAACTGTTTTTTCATCTTGCATATATCGATTGTAGAGAGAAAAAGTGCAATGTAAATTTTCTTGCTATAGAGAAGAGGGGAGTATACTAGTATTTCTACTTCTTAACTTTTTTGATATGAAGTTTCTTATCTCCCTTATTTTTTCTGCTCTTGCAGTTTTTGCGGCTGGATATATCGTTCCTGGTGTACAGGTGGACGGTTTTGTTACTGCTCTCGTGGTAGCTCTCGTTCTTGGTTTAGTGAATGCAACAGTTGGTATGCTCCTGAAGATGCTCACAGCACCTCTCAATTGGCTCACTCTCGGTCTCGTATCGCTCGTGATCAATGTCCTCATGGTTCTCCTCGTGGATAACTTTATTAGCGGATTTAGTACCAATGGCTTTTGGGCTGCGGCAATATTTGCTCTCGTGCTTGCTATCATCCAGGCATTCCTCGGAGTGAGAAAAGATTAGTTGAATTTTTATAAAAAACCTCCCAAATCGGGAGATTTTTTATTATATACTAGATATATTTTTCGGTGAGTTCTGAGAGTTGTTCCGCTGTGCGTGCTCCCGAAGTCTGAGTCATGATTTGACCATCCTTGAACACGATCAAAGTGGGAATTCCCATAATCCGGAATTTCTGTGCTAGGTCAGCATTTTGATCGACGTTCACTTTGGCGACTTTTACTGATCATTTTTCTGCGAATTGCGTGAGATGTGGGAGCATCATCTGGCATGGCCCACACCAAGGAGCCCAGAAATCGACGAGTGTAATGCCTGTTCCAACTTCTTTTTCGAAGTTCTGATGATTGAGCTCTATAACGTGTGACATAAAAATAGGGGGTAAAAAATAAATTATAAGAGATGACTGAGTTCCTGTATGAGAATAACTGAACCGAGTATGAGTACGATCCATCAGAAGATTGGCTTGAGAGCTTCTCAGGATATCTTTCTTGATGCTTTATTGCCGATGAATATACCGATGATAGCGAGACTGGCTACTTGCAACAACAGTGACCAATCCATCTGTACGAGATGAAGTCCGCTTATGAATCCTATGATAGAATTGAGTGCGATGATAAAGAGCGATGTTCCGATGGCTTCTTTCATAGGCATTTTATTGAATATCACGAGAGCAGGGATAATCATAAAACCTCCTCCAGCACCTACTAATCCAGTAATGGTTCCGACCACTACTCCTTCTAGTATAATCCATAGGATGTGTTTTTTCTTGCCAGTACTTTTGAGTTTCTGAGGGGGAATCATAGAGAGCGAAGCGGCTATCATGAGCACTGCAAAAAAACCAAGCAATAGAATATCTTTTGAGAGAACTATGCTTCCGATAGATATCTCTGAGGGTATACTTGGTATGATCCATGCGCGTGTCAAAAACACTGCGATAACTGCGGGGATACCAAATACCATCACTTGCTTTGGTTTCACGAGTTTCTGTCGTGTGTATTTCATGCCACCTACGAGGCTCGTGACTCAGACTATGAAGAGGGAATAGCTCGATGCCACTACCATAGGTATACCAAAGAGATAGACCAAAATAGGGACAGTCAAAATACTACCTCCTCCTCCGATGAGTCCCAGTGTGACTCCGACGAGAATCGATGCTATGTAGCCGAGGATAATCATGGAAGGGGATTATGAGATGATGAGTTTTTGTGCTTTGTATCCGTGAGTTTGTAGCCATGTGAGTGCGAGACTCGATTTATAAGCTCCTCCGCAATAGGGCACGTAGGTGATTTTTTTATCGAGTTCTGTGAAGCGATGTGGTAATTCCTCGATAGGGATATTGATACTCGGGAGATCGTAGGGATTATCTGTCACTGTCCCGACGCTTCGCACATCGAGGATGCGTATGGATGGATTTTCTTTGATGTCGGCTCGTGTTGTCTTCATCGAATCTATATGGACATGTTCGAGGCTGTATATTCCTACGAGATTTGTTTCATATCAGATACTCATGATATTATGGATGATGCTCTCTCTATTTGCATTTTTCTCGATGATAATGGCGTATTTTTCATCAGGCATGATGATAGCACCCAAGAGCCCAGTAAATGCTGCACTTTCTTGGTCAATATTGAGCGCATCTGGATGGACTGGATTCAATGCCACCTTTTCCCATGTTCGAGTATCTATGATACTGATATCTTTCGGAAGAGCGGTGAGTGATTTTATTTGTTCTTTTGACTCTGTGTAAGAAGTGTTTCCTTTTTTATTTAAGAGGACGCTATTGGTGAAGTATGCAGGTATAGCTGGCTGGTCTGAAGTGAGCTCTGCTATGAAATCCTCTCGAGACATTACTTGCAGCATAGGATTGAATTTTCTCTGATTTTCGAGCGTTGCCATATTCTGTTTACTGAGTCATTTTCCGCATGATGTCCCAGCCCCGTGAGCGGGGAGTATCATCGTGTCTCCATCAATCTGCGGCAATATCGCACGTGTAGTATCATACATATTTCCAGCGAGTTCTCTCTGTTGAGCCTTGATATTTCCTACATTTTCTCGGAGGTCAGCACGACCGACATCTCCGATAAAGAGCCAATCACCTGTGAAGAATCCTATCTCTTTTCCGCGTGCATCCAGAGCCATGTAACTGATACTATCAGGCGAATGTCCTGGTGTAAAGTATGAGAGAATTTTTGAACTTCAGAATGTTATCTCATCACCATCTTTTGTACTCGTGTGCGGGTATTCAGCTCCTACCTTTTCTCCGACATAAATAGTTGCTCCAGTTTTCTCATGCAGTTCGAGATGTCCACTCGCGAAGTCAGCATGAGGATGCGTATTGAGGACTCCGACAATTTTTGCATTTTTCTCTTTCGCAAAGTCTAAATATTTCTGGATGTCACGTTCAGGGTCGACGACTATTGCCTCACCATCGCTCAGAGCTATGTACGAATAATGAGCGAGTTTTTTGTCTTCGAACTGACGTATGAGGAGATTTTCTCCTGTGACTTCTGTGCTTTTTTGGTAGAGCTTTGGGTTGTTCCAGGGCATTTTTCCGAGGATTTTTGCCATGCCACACCATCCGCTAATTCCTGCAAAAGTGAGCCCAGCTCCGACGAAGAGGCTTATCCCGATAAATGGATATGCCATCCATGAGAGGATGATACCGATGAGTACGAGACTCCCGGCTGCGACCTGTACTTGTCGCATGATGGGAAGTGGTCATTTCTCTTTCTCGATGGGGCAATCTTTGCATACAGATATGCCACCTGTCATGTTTGAGACATTATTGATACCTGCTTGTGCTGCTCGCTTGATAAATTGTGACGAGACATTTCCTGTGTTACAATAGGCGATAACTACATCGTATTTTTCGAGTTGTTCTCGATAACTCTTTGCATCAAATGTATCAAGCGGGAGATTGATAGAATCACGGATGTGTTCGAGATGATGTTCTCCTGGTGTCCGTACATCTATATAGATGATTTTTTTGCCAGATTGTGCGAGCTTCTGCGCTTCAGCGTAAGTGAGATGATTCATAAAAAAGTAATGTAAATAAATATTAATTGTTTCGGCCTCTACCCATTCATCCTTGTCCGTTACTGAGTATGGCATCATATTCTTCCTGAGATATATACACAGGAGTATAGGTTCATCCGTTTTGACTGAGGTTACGAATAAAGGCTCTCATATGATTTTCTGATCCGCTCTTGAGTCGGGCGTAGACCGTTTTTATATCGATATTGTCTATGTCCTTCATCTGAGTATTGAGATCAGAGATATCGAGGTCTTCTATAGTCGCTCAGACGATGAGCGCATCTCGGAGTGATGTATTTCACTGTGCTACGAGTGTGTCATAGAGCGTCTGGATTGCAGGCGAGGTGAATGCTCCTGCTTCGGACTTTGCTGGATCTGGTATACTATATTTATTCAGGAGTCAGAGTACTGCCTCAGTGTGAGTTGTCTCACTCGCAGCGATATTGCTAAAAATCTGCATTCCCCATTTCTGGTAGAGTGCTGTGTAGATATCGTGTGCGAGTTTTTCTTCTTCCCTCATCCAGATGAGAGAATTTCTCTCTTGCTCTGAGATGTCACTAGTTGCGAGAGTATCTGCCAAGGTAGGCGAGAGCATATCTGCTGCACTGACTGTATATTCGGTTTCTGCTGGCGTGAGAGTTGTTACGGGTTTCTCGGTGCTTGTGATGCTACAACTCGTGAGTACGAGTGCCATGAGAGAGGTGAGTATGAGGTACTTCATAATGGAGAGTAAAGAAATATTTGAGTTGCAAAGATATATCACTTGGATATACTGAAACTCAGTTTAGTATATTAACCTAGTTTCTTTTTGCAACTAATTTTATGAAAAAAGATTGTGACATAGCTGAAGTGCTGAATTTCATGAACAAAAAATGGATCATGGTTATCCTGAAAACCATGCACGATGGGTACGAGACATTTACTTCTATCAAAGATGAGATAGGGGACATCAATCAAAAAATCCTCTCCGTCCGTCTCTCAGAGATGGAAGCAGAAGGATTCATCGTGCGAGAAATTGTACAACAGAAACCAGTCAAAATACGCTACACACTGACGAAAAAAGGTGAATCATTTTGTACACATGTCTGCGGACTACTGGATTGGCAGAAGAAATGGGGGAAGTAGCTTGTCATACCGTTGAAAAATGGTATCCAGGTGAAATGTTTAATCATTATAATTGCATTAGGTTTGCTTCGCGTAGTTTATTCACCTGGATTCCACATATTTCTCGCTCCACTTCGTTACGCTCAAAATTCTGGAATGACGGGAAGGAGACTATTCGTACTGCCTATTTTTCCAATTCCACCATTTGAGGAGTTCTGGGTCGCGTTTCTCGGGAGGAGTATCGGCGAAATATACCGCACAGCGAAAGGTATAGAGCAGGCAAGGGTCTTGCACGCTTCCTCGGAGCTTATTCGCCATTTTATAGATGATTTCTGGATCCTGTCCTCGTAAATCCTCCACTTCTGTAAAACCCATCTCCACTAAATCACGGGCGATAACTTTGCCAATTCAGGGTATTTGGAGGAGAGAGGCATTTTTATATGTTTGATTTGAAAGTTTATTCATATATACTGGTTTTTAATTAACTATATTTATGGGATTTATTTATTTTTTATTAGTAGTTTTATTTTTGCTTTATTTCCAGCTAGCAAAAGATATTAAAAATAAAGAAAAATTTTCTCCTTTCGAGTTTCGTATTAATTTAAATATATTTAAAATTTTAGAAAAAGCATGATTTAAAAAGGATACTATAAAGAAAATTTATGGAGTTAAAAGTGATAGCTGAGAATATTGATACTGGGAAGAGATATGAAAAGCTACAGAATGAAAAATTTTCTCACCAGAAGGAATAAATTATTATTTTAATAAATATATTTCTTATTCGGTTATTAACCAAAAAGACTGAGATTACTTGATGTATAATAGTGATCAAAAATTTTTTCAAACTTCATTAACTAGGAGAATATACTTAAATCCGAATGAAGGTTTTAAATCAAAAAATACTGATTTTGACTCAGTAATTTACCCGACTTTATATATAAGAGATAGCTGGATCAATAAGGCTAAATGCATTGAGATTTGATTGATAAAAAATACGAGTACTTTAGACTCTTGAGAATCGATTAATTTTTGGGAGGATTGTTTTAAGGATCATGATAATTATTTAGTACTTTGAGCTATTCCTTATAATTTTCTCGACTTAACTTGGTTTGATAATAAGATTATAAATCAAAGGAATAATGAAATACTGGGAAAATATGAACTCAAACGAGATTCATATTGGAACGAGTATTGGAATACAACCGAGGTCTGGTTGGAGAATGAATTTATAAAAGTATACCACTGATCAATTGAATAAAAAAAACGCCCGAAAGGGCGTTTTTTTTATAGAATAGTCAATGACTTTTCTAGATTTTCTGCAATCCGATTCGTCCTTTTTCGTTATCCACCTGGATGACTTTTACGTGGACTTTGTCTCCAGTATTCACGACATCTTCGACGCGAGCGATACGCTTATCAGAGAGCTTGCTTATATGGATCATACCAGATTTGCCTCCACCAATTTCGACGATAGCTCCGACACCTTCAAGGATTTTCACGACTTCACCATCGAATTCTTGGCCGATTTCGATTTCACGGACGATATTTTCGATAGCTTTTTTCGCACCTTCACCAGCTTCTTTGCTTGGTCCAGTGATGACGACGGTTCCATCGTCTTCGATAGAGATTTCTACGCCGAAGTATTTCTGCATATCCTGAATAGTCTCACCACCTTTACCGATGACCATACCGATTTTTGATGGATCAATCTTCATAGAGATGAGGGCAGGAGCGTGAGGAGAGACTTCTGGACGAGGTGTTTCGATAGATTTGAGCATACCCTGGAGGATAAATTCTCTTGCACCTTTTGCTTGTTCGAATACTTCTCGGACGATTGCGAGTGTGAGACCATCAATCTTTGTATCCATCTGGAGAGCTGTGATACCTTTGCGAGTACCAGCGACCTTGAAATCCATATCTCCGAGGAAATCCTCTTGAGCCTGGATATCTGAGAGGACGACATATTTACCAGTTGCATCGTCGAAGACCATACCCATCGCTACACCAGAGACTGGAGCTGTGATAGGGACACCAGCATCCATGAGAGCGAGTGTTGATCCACAGACTGAGCCCATAGAGCTTGATCCATTACAGGTGTGGACTTCAGAGACGACACGGACAGTGTAGCCGAATTCTTCTATTTTTGGGAGGACAGGCATGAGAGCTTTTTCAGCGAGGTTTCCATGACCGACTTCACGACGACCCACTCCACGCATCATACGGATTTCACCGACTGAATAAGGAGGGAAGTTATAGTGATGCATGTAGCGACGCTCGTATTCTGGGTACATACCTTCGACGAGTTCATTGTCAAGAGGTCCACCGAGAGTCGCAATAGAGAGTACTGATGTGACACCACGACGGAAATGACCTGAACCGTGTGTGAGAGGGAGGAGACCGACTTCTGTTATGATAGGTCGGACTTCGTCACCTTTTCGACCGTCGAGACGACGCCCAGATTCAAGGATGTTTTTTCGCATCACTTTTTTGACGAACTTGTAGACGAGTTCACCGATTTCGTTACCGTTTAATTCCTCTGTATCTTCTGTGTAGCCGAGAGCTGTTTTTGCTTCTTCGATGATTTCTTCGAGTTTGTGATGAAAATCTACCTTACCGATATTGTAGAGAGCTTCGATTTTCTCAGCTGAGAGAGTGGCAAATACTTTTTCCTCGAGACCAGCGATACCAGCCTTCACATCGAGATCAATCTTTGTGATAGGGTATTTTGCTTCAACAGTAGCGATGAAGTCTTTCTGAGCTGCGGAGAGTTCCGCGAGGACTTTCTGGGCGTATTCAAATCCAGACATAATCATCTCTTCACTTGCTTCTTTCCCGCCCATCTCCACCATAGTGATGATATCAGCAGTACCTGCGACAGTGAGCTCGTAGAGCGCATTGTTTATTTCTTCAAAAGTAGGATCAAATATGATACCACCATCTTCCATCATAGCGATGCGTACACCAGAGACTGCGTCCTCAAACTGATGAACACCGGCGAGCTGGAGAGCGATACTCGCACCCGTGATACCCCAGACACCAAAATCTTGCTTCCCAGTGGCAGAATAGATAGTTGGGATGATTTGGACTTCGTTTGTTGTACCTTTTGGGAACATGGGACGAATAGGTCGATCAATGAGACGAGAATTGAGAATCGCAGAAGTTGTCGGACGAGCTTCACGCTTGTTAAAACGTCCACCGCCGATATGACCAGTAGAGTAAAAACGCTCTTGGTAGTCAACTGAGAGGGGGAACCAATCAGCACCTGCTTTGCCTTTTTTGCTGACACCTGCTGTCGTGAGAAGGACATGACCGAGTTCGTCCTTTATTGTGACAGCGCCATCGATGAGGAGGGCAAATGTACCAGTCTCAAAAGTGTATGTCTTACCAGCGATAGTATAAGATTTACTAATCGGAGTAATCTCTCCGACATTGTTGTCACGAATACCTGAAATCATAA
>JAGOOR010000036.1:4405-7714 GCA_017992415.1 Candidatus Altimarinota bacterium | reverse complement strand
TCATCGAGGAGTATTATTTCTGGGTTTTTGAGGAATATTTTTGCAATAGCGAGTCTCTGTTTCTGACCACCAGATAGGCGTATTCATCGTTCACCTATTTCTGTTTTTAGGCCATCTTCGAGTTCGTAGATAAACTGACATTCTGCCAATTTCACAGCTTCATCGATTTCTTTTTTTGTTGGTTTCTTTTTTGTGCCGTAGAGGAGATTTTCTTCTATAGTTCCATCAAAAACTGATGGTTCCTGAGTGAGATAACCAATATGAGGATAATAGCTATCGAGACGGATTTCACATATATCCTGACCATCTATGAGGAGCTCTCATCCTGCTGGTCTCATATATCCTGCCATGAGCTTCATGAGCGTTGTTTTACCTCCTCACGAATGACCGACGAGCGCTGTCTTCTTTTTTCATTGCAAAGTGATAGAAAAATTTTCTAGAATTGAAGTTTTATCTTGGTACGAGAAATTGATATTTTTAAACTCAAAAGATCATTTCCTAAATTTAAAATATTTCCCTGAATCATATCATGGAATGCTCGGTGTGCTATCTACAAAATCCCAGAGCTTCTCTATATGTACAAATGATTTTGTAAAATTTTCATAGTATTCTATAGTATCCCTTAGGGTCACTTCAAAGAGTGCTAATATCGTCAGAATCCCTACCATATCGCTCAGACTGTAGGTATTCCCAAATACTCTCATTCCGAGGTAATAGTATGCTCCAACTATTATTGTAGAAAGGAGAAATTTTGGTCATTGGAAGAGGAGAGATGCCCAGAGATTTTGTTTTCGTGCTAATTCCCATGAATAGTCAGATATTTTATCCATCTTTTTTAATTCCCTGTCTATAGAATTATTCTGTAGAATTTCAAATTTTGACATGATTATTTTTGCCAAAACCCCTGTATTTTTCACATTATTTTCTTTTCTCTGTCTTCTATAGAAAGTTGTATGTTTATTGAAATACACGATGCTTCCAAATATCCCTGCAATAATAAGTATGCCATAGATTATGAGGTTGACAGGGAGTCACTTTATCAGGAAAAGACCAAAAAGCAGTATTGCAAAAACTCTCGTACCATATGACATAACACCCAAAAGAGACAGGGTTGATTCATCGATTCATTTCTGGAGAATACTCATTATCTTTCCCGTTCAGAGTCCTTCTACTTTTCCCTGGTCCATTTGGATAAATTTTTGTATATATTTACGATAAATATAGGGGTCCCATTTGAATTGTTGTTCGACCCAATAATAATTACGAAAAATAAAACCTAAAATCTGAAATACCACCATGGTAAAACTTGACGATATGATTATTTGTTTGAATTTTTCTATATCACCAATCTCAATACTGTGAACTATTTCTCGCAGAAAATAGGCAAGTAACAGTGTGAAACATGTCGTATTGAGTGTTGTAAAAATACGCATGAATGTGACAAATGGAAATGCCTTACAAGGTTCGAAAAACCGTTTTGTTTTTTGCCAGAAATTCATGGAATTATTCTAGGATATTCTCTGCAAATACAACTTCATCTACTCGCTGATCCCAGCTGTCTTGCGGTAGTTCTGTAAATATCTGACATGAAAAGGCTACTCAAATACTTCGCAGGGTTGGATTTTTATCTAATACTTTGTCATAATAACCTCCTCATCTTCCTATTCTTTTGCCATCTTTAGTAAATGCTCTCCCCGGTATGAGGATAATAGAATTTTCTGGAAATATGGGGATATCTACCGAGAGGGATTGAGGTGTACTCAAAATCGCATATCAGCGAGATGTGTACCATTGTGAAAAATCAGAAATATTTATTTCATCTCTGAGAGGAGTGTAGTCTATGAGAATAGCGGAGCTTTCTCGTAGGATTTGTTTTAACTGGAGACAGATATTTCTGCTTTCATGTTCTTTTTCCACTTCACTCATTGTATCTATATGCTGACTGACAATTTCTCGAAAGTGTGATTTATCTGAGGTATGTTGATTTGTTTTGTTCATGTTCGGTATCTGTAGTAGCTGTATGAATGATTCATTTTGAGTCATGGAGATAGAACCAAGCAGGCGTTTCTGCTGTGGCATCGAGAGTGGCTACGAAGGCTGCTTTTGACATGCTTGCTATAGGTGTAGGCGGTAGTCATACTTTTGAACGAGTGTCGTAGACATTATTTTTTGCTTCACGGGCTTCGCGAGAGAGACTATAATAATTATTTACATATTTCTGGCATTCACTTCCGGGTAACAGATCAGCATAGCATACAGTGATATCTGCCCCTATTTGCCAGCCTTGTCTGAGTCGTTTTTTGAGTATATCTGCTACTATAGGGAGCTGAGTGGAGCTTTTTTCCTCTTCTCCCACTATTGAGGCAAGAATGAGCACATCATAAAATGCTTCAACGGGTTTTCCACTTGCGAGAAAAGGATCATAAATTCTTATCACGAAATTATCAAGCATCTTGCTCACCATAGTGGTCACATTTGTTCAGCCTGTGATTCTATATGTATCGGGCATGAGAAATCATTCGAGAGATTCCTTTCCTATGAGAAATGGGTATTTCGGAGATAGAGCTGCGATGACAGATTTCTCTTCTGCCAAGAGATCACCTTCGATATTATTTTTTTTGAAAGCTTCAGCCATCTCACCCTTGTGCCAGCCGGGGAGGAGCGTTATTTCTTCTTCTGTGGGAACAGGATTTTTGAGCATAATGAAAACTTCCTCCAGAGTGTTCGTACCTTCTGGTACTGCAAATATTCCTGATTTGAGGACTATATCTGGTGCAAAAAACATTTTCCAGAGCATAAATCTAGTATGACCCACTTCTGCATCGAGTAGTGTGTCGAGGCTAGCGAGTGCCGACCCTTTTGGTATAATAAGTGTTTTTTCGAGGTTTACAGGAGTTCATCCTGTCCACGATATCCAGAAAAATCCAAATATGAGGATGATTCCTAGACCAATAGAGGCCTTTATTTGAGTGGATAATTTTTTCTGATGTATTTGAGTTCGTTGGTAGTTCATACGAGGTGAATAACATTACTAGATGGCTGATTGCCAGCTACGCCCGGAAGTATCTTTAAAAGTTCTCTATTGTCACCAAAAACATCATTGACTTCATCTATCATGTGGCATTCTTCTTTTCCTGATTTGTTTGCTGAAGTAAGAAAAAGTGGTGATCGTATGTAGCTGAGGGTTTCTGGCTTGAGGCAGGCTTCTCATACACGAAATCCTACTGTTTTATATTGGGCATCATCCAGCAGAGGATATTCATCACGAAAATCATCACGAATCTCACAAACAATTGTAAAAGGGAACTT
>JAGOOR010000036.1:0-4305 GCA_017992415.1 Candidatus Altimarinota bacterium | reverse complement strand
GGGTTTCTGGCTTGAGGCAGGCTTCTCATACACGAAATCCTACTGTTTTATATTGGGCATCATCCAGCAGAGGATATTCATCACGAAAATCATCACGAATCTCACAAACAATTGTAAAAGGGAACTTATAAGTCTTTAGAAAATTTATCTGAGAAGGCGTGAGGGTTGTTTCGTAGAGTAGCTCATCCCAAGTAGGTACAATTATGGCGAGAGGTTTTTTGGCGTCTCGTCACTTGAGTTTGTAGATGAGTTCATATCATTCTCGATCATCGAGACGACATCAGATACCTATACATGTGTCAGTGGGAACAACGAATATTTTTGCAGTCATAGACCTATGAGCTTATGCAGAGCCACATGTTTTGCAAATTTTAATTGACGAAATGATACATTCCAATTCCTGCTGCAACGGCGACATTGAGGGATTCTTTTTTACCGAGCATTGGGAGGTGACAGATATAGTCTGCCATTTTTTGTGCGGTTTTACTCACTCATTCGAGTTCATTTCCCATCACGAGAGCAATTGAGACCTTCTTGTCTCGTTCAAAGAGGGAAGTGCTTTTCTCATTTTTTTCCATGACGACTATCTCACATCACAGTTCTCGGTAAGTCTTTATGGCTTTTTCAATGTTTTCATAATACTCCCAAGGAACAAAATTTTCTGCTCAGAGAGCTGTCTTACTTATCTCTTTTCTGGGTGGAGTCGGAGTATAGCCGACGCAGATCACTCGATCAAATCATGCACCGTCCGCTGTCCGGATTATTGCGCCGACATTATTGAGTGATCGGATATTTTCGAGGATTATGGCTTTCATTCGACAAATGATGAAAATTATTACAATACTGTCATTGTATGAATCTCTCTATGAAAATCTATATCAAACCATTGTGTCCTTATTGCATCCGTCTTCTCCAGCTTCTAGATGAAGCAAGGATTGCATATGAAAAAATAGATGTTTTGAGCTCTCCTGAATCAAATGAAATTATGATGGAAAAATCAGGTTCAATGGGCGTTCCGGAGGTGGAAATTGCAAATGTGATAATCCCAGATTATGCCACAGAAGAAACACTGGTTGCTGATATTCGAAAAATTACAGAAGCGGGTCATGTCAGTCCTGACTTAGAAGAACAGCTCACGAGTACTATAGTTTATCTAACATAACATGGCGACTATTTTAATAGATGAAACTAGTTCCCTCAATATTTGTTTTGACCAGGGTGGTGATGTTATAGTTTTTGACAGGACTCGTGCCCTCGAATTTTTATCTCGCAAAGTTGTTGTCTCCAATAATACAAAACTCCGATGGTACTGACTCGTTTCTGGTCAAAATACATACTCTCTGCAATTCGTGACAGAGTCAGGGGAGAGTATTGTGCGGATGTTGCTTCTTGCGACAGCAGATGAAAAAATTGACTCTACTGTTCACTCTACCCTTGTAGCCTCGAATACTATTTCAAATATTCATATCCTCTCACTCGTCTGAGAATCTGGAATCATCGAGCTCAATGGGACGGTTCAGATAGATGCCAATATCTCTAAAGTGAAATGACACATCCTCGAAGAAAATATATTTTTGGGTTCAAAAGGGAATATCCGATGAATTCCTTCCCTCCTGGTCCATTCAGATGATGTTGAGGCTGGACATGCTGCACGAATTGAGCGAGTGTCTGACGAAAAACTCTATTATCTCCGTGCCCGATGAATTCCAAAAGATGATGCTACTGTTATGATGATTGAGAGTTCTGTGGCAGGCTTATTCGAAGGGTTGGATGAGAAATATCAGGAGGAAATTTGAGAGAAAATTACTCAGATTTTCTAAATTCCCAGTACGCTCGCATTCCTATCATAGCTGCATTATCGCCGCAATATTTGAGTGATTTCGGAGTGTAATAGGGGGTGTCATTTTCTCGAGAGTATTCTTCCATGATTTGTCGTAGTGCAGAATTGGCACTGACTCCACCGACGAGACCAATACTTTTTGTTCCTGTTTTTTTCTGAGCTTCTATGAGTCTTTTTGCAAGTATTTCTGTTATAATTTTTTGATAACCGTAAGAGATTTCTATCAGATCTGTTTCTGTGAGTTCTGAATGGTCTTTTATTCTCAGTTCTATCTCTCTGAGTGCTGCGGACTTGAGTCAAGAGAAAGAAAAATTCAGATTTCATTCAGGGAGTACTAGAGGGAATGAGGGTATATTTTTGTGAAGGGAGGGGGTATATTTTTGTGATAGTTCATCTATTTGACGCCCTGCAGGAAAGGAAAGTCAGAGACTGCGACCAACCTTGTCCATGCTTTCTCCAGCACTATCATCGACCGTGCCTCCTATTTTTGTTATTTCATAGAGTGAATCCCAGAGAAATAGATCATTGTGTCCTCCAGATGCGGACAGAACGACTATTGGAAACACGAGCTCCTCGAGTTTTCTTTCGAGTAGGAGTGAAAAGATGTGTCCTTCGATGTGATTAACCCAGATGAGAGGTTTTTTATGAGAAGTAGCTAGAGTTTTTGCTACTGTTTTTCCTATGAGGAGTGATGGCACAAGTCATGGTTCACTCGTTGCGGCGAATACATCAATCTGATTTAACTCTATTGATCCATCTATGAGGACTTTTGTTATGAGTTCAAAAATGTGATCCGCATGAAGCCTGGCTGCTACTTCTGGCACAACCCCGAGAGTCTGAATGTGTTCCAACTGGGTATGTGTGTGCATTGATATGAGCACATCATCCCGGAGAAGCGCTACAGAAGTGTCATCACAGGAGGATTCGAAGGCGAGAAGGTACATACTTATTCTTTTATAAGTCGTTTATTTCGAAATGCAATCCCAGACGATGTTTTGAGGTATGACTCAAAATCTAGTGCTCATTTTTTATCAATAAAAGCACTGTAGTATACTATTTTCCAGGGTCTAAACTTATTAGTGTGTGGCGATTTTCAGTTATTATGATCTTCAATTCTGTTTTTTAAATCTTCTGTAAAACCAGTGTAAATTTGTTCAGAATGTTCTATGCTCTGCAAAATGTATACATAAAACATAACCATAATTTAAAGAAAAAGCCCATGCGTCGCTCTATTGAGCTATGCAGGGCATTCTTCGTTACTCTACTCGTTCTACTAATGGCTGCGCCATTCGTAGCTCGTAGAGCGAAGAATGGTGGGTGATGAGGGATTCGAACCTTCGACCCCCTGCTTGTAAGGCAGGTGCTCTAACCAACTGAGCTAATCACCCGAACGCAGGCAACTATATGCAAAAGAGATAAATTGCAAAATTATTTTTTCTTGTAGTTGTCAATTCATGCATTTCTCTTACAATCCACTCAAAATATGCAATCAATCTACGACAACATCGCTCTAAAAAAATTCCTCGAAGAACAAGGAGAAAAGCCTTTTCGTGTGAACCAAATATATCAAGCACTCTACAAAGACCTCGTTGAAGACCTCTCTGAATGTAGTACTATTTCAGCAAAGCTCCGTGATGCACTGAAAGAAAATTTCACCCAGCATGTCCTCACAGTGAGTCATGTGACGACTTCTGCGAATGGTCAGACCACGAAATTCCTCCTCGATACTCATGATGATAAGCATATAGAATGTGTGATCATGCGACACCTTTCTGGTCGTAATACTCTCTGTATTTCTTGTCAGGCTGGATGTCCAATGGCGTGTACATTTTGTGCTACTGGGAAACTAGGGCTTCTTCGTAATCTCACTGTTGGAGAGATAGTTGAGCAAGTGATGATAGCTATCCATCATCTGAAAAAAGAAAAACTTCAGCTCAGAAATATCGTCTTTATGGGAATGGGCGAGCCATTTCTCAATTATCCTGAAGTGAATAAGGCTCTCGAGATTTTCTGTGCTCCAAAATTTCTCAATTTCTCAGAACGCCGTGTGACAATTTCTACTTGTGGTATTGTACCAGGTATCAAAAAGCTCATGATTGATCACCCGCAGGTAAGCCTCGCTATATCACTCCATGCTCCAAATGATGAAGCGCGAAGAAGTATCATGCCGGTAGATAACACCTACCCTCTTGATGTCCTCATGAAAACACTCGATGAGTATGTCGAGAAGACAAATAAGAGGATTTTTTACGAATATATTATGATTCAGTGAGTCACTGATAAACTTTCTTATGCATATGAGCTCGCTGATCTGATGCAGGATCGTCTCGGCCATGTCAATTTCATACCCTATAATGCAGGAGAAGGGATAATGGGAAATGATATGCAACCAACACCATCCCTGATGATAAAGAAATTTCAAAGAGTTCTTGAAGAAAGATGAATTCCTTCAACTGTACGATTCA
>JAGOOR010000035.1 GCA_017992415.1 Candidatus Altimarinota bacterium | reverse complement strand
TGCGAGTCGATACCAATACTATTCTTCCAAATGCTCAGAATTTCAAATTGCAGTTTGCTCAGCAATCAGGCGTTTGTGATACAGGATTTTCATGAGAGACTTACGCTGATGTGACTGATTCAAGTATTATAGCGTATAATGATAATGCATCACCTGGTGACGGAGCATGACTGACTGCCAATGCCAATGATCCGACAGATGGCGGACGAACCATCGTGAATCAGGACTACGAAGAACTGAATAATTTTACTAATACCGAAGCGACTATAGCGAGTGGTCAGGATGGGAAATGGGATTTCTCTCTCAAGGATAATGGAGCTATTGAGGATACTGCTTATTGTTTCAGAATAGTAAAGGGAGATGGCTCTTTGCTTAACTCATATACAGTTATCCCCCAAATTACGACGGCGACCGCTGGATGATCAGTGAGTGTCGATATAGTTGATAGTGGTGGGGCTCCAGTGGGCAGTCCATCGGTCAATATGGATAGTGTTATTGTGACTATTGGACATCAATCTGCAACTGGTATTTTTGGCGCTGCTTCCCAGAAAATTCGTCTCAATAATGACAGTGGAAATCCTCAGTGGGCATTGACGCTCGCGGCAGATAGTGGACCAACAGCTTTCTGGGAAGGGACTCCTGATGATTATGATTTCAATGATCCCACCGCAAGTGCCGGCGATGGTGGTGACACTGATACTCTCGGTGGTCGTATGAGTCTCAACCCGAGTGTAGGTACTCTTGGTTGAACCTGTAGTACGACGGGTGTCACCAAATGATCGTCATCATCATTTTCTGAGTGAGTCACTGATTCTATTACTCTGCTTACTGCTGGTTCTGGTGCAGCTACTGGCTGTTATTGGGATTTCACGGGGGTAGATATCTCTCAGACTATTCCCGGTGAAAAGGCGAGCGGTTCGTATTCAATTCCTATGACACTCACAGTTACTGCTATCTAGAAATAAAAAAGTTTTAAAATATTTGACATCATCTTCAAGATATGATTCAATGTGATTATGTTAGGGAAATCTAACCCCTCCTATCACTTTCATTCATACGCTATGAATACATCTCTCTCTTCATTTCTCCTCCGTAAGATCAATATCGCTACTGCGACTGTCCTCCTCACGAGCCTCGCTCTCACAAGTGTTGTTTGAGTCTACGCTGCCTCAACTTCCAACTTTGCACAGACTATCAATGCTGGTACTCTCTCGGTCGATATTGTTAATAGTAGTTATGTGACTGTAGGTAGTCCATCTGTCACCATGTCAGCTAAAACATTTAGCTTTAACTGTCTCAGCGGTGGTTCTGCTTCTACTGGTACATTTGGTGAAGCGGAGCAACTTATCTACATCAAGAATCCTGACGCAGCAGATAATGGCTGGACAGTGAGTCTGGCTGGTTCTGCGACTACTGCCGTGTGGGACAGTGCTGGTACTGATTATGATTTTAATGATGCAGGAGGTTCTGGTTGTACTGATGGTGGCGATGCTGACTCAGTAGGAGGTCAGATGACCGTTGATCCATCTGGTGGCACTCTCGCCACAGGTGCCTGTGCGAGCTGTGCGACAACATCTGTGACCAAGGGTACATCTGCTGCCTTTGTAGAATGATCAACGAATAGTATCACTCTCCTTACAGGCGCATCTGGTTCGAATGATATTGGTGACTGGAAACTCACAGGTGTTGCCATCTCTCAGACTATTCCTGCTGAACAACCAGCTGCAACAGACTATGACATCGACCTGACACTTTCTATCCTTGCCAGCTAAAATATATTTTACATAAAAAATCCCCATTGTTGGGGATTTTTTTATGATGAAATTTTTGACTTCGTTTGCAGAGTGTGATGTAATGTCATCATGTTAGGGAAGTTTAATCCCTTAATCACCTTCATTCATACTCCATGAATACACACACACTCTCATCATTCCTTCTTCGTAAGGTCAATATTGCTACGGCTACTCTCATCCTCACAACTATAGCCCTCACAGGTGTCGTTTGAGTCTACGCTGCCTCGACTTCCAATTTTACTCTAACCGTCAACCCTGGCACTCTCTCTGTCGACATCGTTGACGCTGGGTATGTCACTGTTGCGAGTCCTTCTGTCGCACTCGGTGCCGTAAATGCTGGATTTGGATGTCAGTCCGCGAGCGGTACACTCGGTACGGCATCTCAGGTTATCTATGTCAAAAATCCTGATGCAGCAGACAATGGATGGACAGTGAGCCTCGCTGGTTCTGCCACAACAGCCGTGTGGGACAGTGCCGGTACTGATATAGATTTCAATGATGCAGGTGGTTCTGGGTGTACAGATGGTGGGGATACTGACAGTCTCGGGGGTCAGCTCACCGTTGATCCTTCTGGAGGCACCCTCGCTGCTGGTCAGTGTTCAGGATGTGCCACAACGAATATCACAAAGGGTACTTCTGCTGCATTTGTAGAAGGGACAACTGATAGTATCACTCTCCTCACTGGCGCTTCTGGTTCTGATGATTTTGGTGACTGGAAGTTTACAGGTGTTTCTATTTCTCAGACGGTCCCTGCTGAGCAAGGAGCTGCCAGTGATTATGATATTAATATGACACTTTCTATTCTTGCAAGCTAAAAAACTCTTATTTTTATCCCCGTTTTACGGGGATTTTTATTGCCCTAGAATTGCTTTGTAATATACACTGTGTTATCATATATTTATATGAGACGAGTACAACAAATACTTATCAATACAGGAGTAATAGTATTTCTCTTGTTTTTTTCAGTATTGAGCGTGTATGGTCAGAGCGCTATCCGACTCGTTATTCCCATTGTTTCCCCTGCTTGTTTTAATGGTATTGATGATGATAGTGATGGACTATTGGATTATCCTGATGATACGGATTGTGCTGATCAGAGTGATGCTTCTGAGCACCATCTCACAGCGACTTGTTCGGTATCTGCTACGACTGTTACTCTGGGGCAGCCTACGATATGGACTATCGTACCTCTTGGCGGTAGCACGACCTATGCCTATAGTTGGTCTGGTTCTGAGGTAACGGGAGATACTGAGAATATTACACTCACTTATTCGTCAATTTGAAGTAAAACAGCTACTGTGACCGTCACTTCTGGTCCTGACTCTCTCGTCGTAAACTGTTCCGATACTGTCACGGTCACTTCGGCTGGTGTCACGCCAGAGCTTGGCTCTCCATCATCTGGATGAGGAGGAGGTACATCTGGAGGATTATTCTTGCTTCCTGTCTCACCACTGCCTGTTTTTGATACACCGCCCACACCCCTTGAAACACCTAATACAGACTCACCAAGCAAGCTCGATTCTGCACCAGAGAAAATCGTGGATACTCCTCTCGGAGTACATTCCTCGATAAGTATAAAAGTTCCTAAATTATCCATATTTACGAACAAAAATAGAGATTTATCAGTAGTAACACCTCTACCCTCAGGCAATAATCAACTATACATTACTCCTGAATATAATAATTCTTATATCTATAGTGGTTCCTCATGAACTTTATCAAAAATTTTTCTTAGGTGCCTTCCACCTGTTTTAGATACTTTCTGAAGTATGAATAATCATAAAAATGAAATAAGAAGTTATTTCTTGAATGGAATTATTTTATTTGTTATTGGGGTTTTATTATATTTTATTCTCATTCTCAAGAGAAGAAGACATAGAAAACGTTATTAAAAAAACCCTCATATTAATGAGGGTTTTGAATTTTTCTGGTGGGAACGCTGGGAATCGAACCCAGGACCATCGCCTTAAAAGGGCGCTGCTCTACCGACTGAGCTACGTTCCCGCTACATCTTCGGTGGCGTGACTATATGAAAAAAAACATGTTTGTCTACTCTATTTTCTCTCTTGTTATTTGACCTATAGATGAAACCGTGTTATTCTAGTAAAGTAATCCACTTTTATGCGACGATATTTGTCCCTTTTGCCACTTCTTTTTATGATACCTATGGGTGTCTCTGCTATTGCAGTGAGTTGTGGTAGTATTCCTGATGCTGCGAGCTGTACTCGGTGTTTTCGCTATGATCTCTGAGGTACAAATTCAGCAAATAATATATTGATTCCTCGATCGAGCATCCCTGCTGGTCAACAGGAATATGTAGATCTCTCGAAGAGCACTATTTCTGGCTATACTTACCAAGGTGCTACCGTGAGTCCTACTGGAAATATTACAAATATTTTTGACCGTTTTGAAGCAGGTCCAAATGTGACCGCATCATGGGTATGGGCGAAGACAAAATCTGGTCAGGGTATAGTAAAAGGAAATATCCCAACAACTATAGATGCTACTAAGCCGGTCTATGCAGTACGATATACTGCTGTATCACATCTCAAAAATCAGAGTAATGCTACAGTGCTTCCTGGTACTGAGATAACTCAAATATCATGTGATTTTTTCTACACGAAAGCAACCAGTATTTGTGGTAATGGTGTCCGAGAAGGAACAGAACAGTGTGATGATGGAAATACTAATAATAATGACCTATGTTCTAATACATGTCGTTCTGCTACCTGTGGTAATGGTGTCCGAGAAGGAACAGAACAATGTGATATAGGGGCAAATAATGGTAAACCTGGCTCTTCTTGTACAGCTCAATGTCTCAATGCTGGAGTTCCTTCTGTCTGTGGTAATGGTGTCCGAGAGGGGAATGAACAGTGTGATGATGGAAATACGAGTAATACAGACACTTGTTCTAATATTTGTACCATTCTTGGTGGAGGAGGTCCTGCTTGCCGAGTTCAGGCATTCGATTCTTATGGATCTGTTCCTCTCACTACAACACTTTCTTGTACCGGTGCTCAGCCAGGCCGGACTGTTATTATTATTACTAAGAATAATGCTCTCATAGATAGTTCTGAAACATCAAATAAAACCTTTACCTTTAATCAGGTAGGGCGATACACTGTTCGTTGTTATCCAGATGCGGTTAATAATCAGGGGAATTCATGTACAACTGTTATCAATATTGATGGACAGTGTGGAAATGGAATTCGAGAATCGAGTGAAATGTGTGATGACGGAAATGGAAACAATTTTGACGAGTGTTCTAATTACTGTCGTCTTACGGGATCAACCTGTGGAAATGGTATTTTGGATTCTGGGGAACAGTGTGATGATGGAAATAATAGTAATGGTGATACTTGTACAAATATCTGTCAAACAAGTACTCCCAATGCCGGTCCTGCCGGTATCTTGGTTATCCTCATGATGGTAGCGTTTATCAGTGCACTCGGTATCGTCTATCACCGTTCACGCTCACAGTCGTAGTTTAGTTGTTATTTTACTGGTCAGTTTTGATTTATGCACACTCTTTTTTCCAAGCATTATCCTGCATTTGATTATTACGAACATCGTGGCTTGACGGATGGTCTACGTGAAAAATTAGAGAAAGAATTTCATATTCATGAGGATGATCTCGATGATATGTATTCTCCGATGCAGCTCTCAAAATTTGAAATACGCAAAAATTATGCTTATTTTGCTCTTCAATTCGCTGATAAAGATATATCAAATCGTATTAGTACTCAGCAGATTCATTGTTTTGTGAGTCCAAAATTTCTCTTTGTTATCGATGAAGATAATTTTATAGGTGTTTCTGAATTTGATAAAATGCGTAATCATCTTGTAAATAAAGAGAACTACAATAGTTTTGACCTTTTCTATGAGCTTCTTGATATATCTGTTATCCGTATGTTCGGCCTTCTTCATGCCATTCATAGTCGTGTGAGAATTGTGGAATCAACAATTTTTTCTGAGGAACATCTCGCAAATGATCAAATCTCAGAAATTCAGGACATCAAAAAAAATATTATCAACTTCAAATCTCTCCTCGTCCCACTTGATGACATTCTCGAAGAAATCACACTCAAACATACTGAGCTCATCGATGAAACAGGGAAAGAGGCTATAGATGACTCTCTTGATAAAATAAAAAAGCTCGTCAATAGACTTGATAATTTTCGAGATACTATGAAGCTCCTCACTGAAACAAATGAAATGATTATTGCTCGAAGTACAAATTTGACAGTCAAAGTTCTTACCTTTGTGAGTGTTCTCCTTTTATGACCGAGTTTAATTGCTGCCTTCTTTGGTATGAATGTTCATTTTGGTTGGGTAACACAGCTGTCTCAACAAAATAATAACATCCCACTTTATAGCATTCTTGTGGGTATGCTCCTGCTCGCTCTTTCTATGTTTTTCTTTTTTCGTTCGAAAAAGTGGATATAGTCCTGTATTATTGTATTTCTGATGCTGTTTTGAGTTGATTTCGGAGGTTTTGTACTTCTCGTCTGAGCTGTAGAGCTCTGTCAGGGTCATTTGTTGCTTCGAGAATTTCTCATTCTAATTGATCTATTCTCTTTTGTATTTTTTCGGGAGACATAGCTTGTGTTTCTCGATTGGTAATCTGATTTATAACTTGAGACCCGAGTTCTGAATTGACTACTCATGCTACTCATTTTTTCTGTATTCTCGAATAGAGGATACCTCCGGTGAGACAGAGAAGTGCTATTATTCCATAGAGGAAATAGCGGAGTATGTGTCGATTTTTCTTTACCATAGATGTATTATATACAAATTCAGATAAACTACCAAATCTATCGTATTACCTGAAAATGAGTTCTCGCTATTTCCCTCCATTGTGGATCACTTTTTTGTAAGGTAGCCAGAACTCCAGCATAGTGAAGGGCACCATAATGGATATAGATATTTGGTACGGGTGAATCCTCTATTGCTTCAGCCAGGATACTATTTCTCTTGTCGAGAATTATATCAAATATTGGTAATTGTGCTTTGAGATTTTGTTCCATAGCGGGATTGGTGTAGGTGCGGAGCAGTATATTGAGAAAACCTCGAGATAGTATTCGCAGGGCAGCTTTTTGGAATTCTGTCAGGGTGGGGTATTTCTCTCCGATTTTTGTGAGTATATCATTATTTGCGGATATAGTATTTTCTATATTTTCTTTTCGTGCAAAAGCAATTATCTCATCTGTTGATATGTCCACATTTGTGCTCGGTATTATACCAATATATCTCTCTGTATTTTGCATTTGGAGTCAGCTTATTTCGGCGAAGAGGTCATACATTTCTTCTGAGATATTTATGCCAGTAAGTTGACTCAATTCTGCTATGCTTTCGGGGGTTCCAGGCTGAACTCATTCATAGAAAAATACAAATTCTCTTCCTTGGAGATTTTTCATATCTTTTTCTATCTCATTATAAAAAATTTCAGACCCTATATGTATCATGGATTGAAATATCACCGTTTTTTCTCCATTGCTGATAGTGATTCTGGGGAGAGTGGCAGGTGCTGTATTATTGGTAAACTGTATAAAACCAAGAGATATCCAAGGTATAAGCCAGATAATACAGATGAGCCATCACCATCCTTTCAGGAAGTTTCGTGTAAATCTTCGTCAACGGGATTTGTCATCGTGTTTCCCAAAAATCATACCAACAAGCCCGAGCGCTATGCCTCACCCAATTGTTACTATGATAGAAATTGGTATGAGGGTGAGAAAACTCCCCACACCTATCCACGATCCTAGTGACCAGCTGAGCCAGAGATTTGCCATGAATGATAAGAGAAAAACAATTCCCAGAAGCATAAAAGTATAATTAGAGTTTTTCTACTGCATTATTATCTCTGAAAAATGTGCGGAGTTCTCAGAGAATAGTGTCATATGTGTCTTGGTTTTTTCCTTCTATGGCGACTTTGAGCATGGGTTCTGTTCCAGATTTTCGTACACAAAACCACCAATCCGGAGCCTCTACTCGTACTCCATCAATGGTGATGATGGTATGTTGTGCGTACTTTTCTTTGAGCATTTCGATGAGTTCATCTTTTT
>JAGOOR010000034.1 GCA_017992415.1 Candidatus Altimarinota bacterium | reverse complement strand
ATAAAAAAGGTTGCACAAAAAAAGTGTTCACCCTTCGTGGCTCTGGTGGCTCTCTTTGTAAAAATTCACACAAAATCATTTGACTACATATAGTGTCTGAATATAACTATTGGACACAAGATATTGTGTTTGGTCGATTTTTCTACCAACTCAAATACTTCCCATTTTTCCTCCTTATTCTCTAATCAAGTTGTTATATGACTCTGGACTCTATCCGCAAGCGCAATAATGAGCTTGTCCCTTTTGACCGTTCTCGTATAGAAAATGCGCTAGAACAAGCATGCATCGCTATAGGACACAATGATAGCTCTTTTATCCCTCAGATCACGAGTGAAATTATTCTCGCTCTGCAGGATAGATTTGGAGGTACAGATTATGTTCCCAGTGTTGAGGATATCCAGGATGCTGTCGAGCTCCACCTCATGCGTTCTGGACGATATGAAGTAGCGAAACATTATATCACGTACCGCAATAAACGTATCGAGGAAAGAAATGATATCGTAGAGGAGAAAATCGAAAAACACGAACTTAAAATTCAAAAACGAGATGGTCGAGTTGAGGCATTTGACATGGCAAAAGTCCGTCGTGTTTTTGAGATAGCAACCAATGGTCACCCAGCTATCGATATTGACGTACTCGTGAGCAATTTCCATACCAATATCTTTGATGGTATCAATTCTCGTGATATTTCTCAGGCGACTATCATGACAGCAAAGAGCTATATCGAACAGGATCCTCAGTATTCTTTTGTGGCAGCAAAGCTCTTCCTCATGAATTATTACAAAGACCTCATCGGTTCTTCTGATATGAAAAATGCGAGTTTTACAAAGTGTTATCGTGAAGCGTTCAAATATAATGTGAAATTCCTCGTCGAGACAGAACACCTCTCAGAAGACATGATGGGGTATGATATGGACAAGCTCGCAGAAGCTATTGAGCCCGAGAGAGATAATATCCTCACATACCTCTCCGTGCAGAGCCTCTATGATAGGTATTTTATCCATCATGACAAAAATCGTCGCGAACTTCCACAAGCATTCTGGATGCGTGTCGCGATGGGTCTCGCAAAAAAAGAAGAAGATAAAGAAAAATGGGCAATCGCATTTTATAACCAGCTCTCACAGCTTCACTTCGTCAGCTCAACTCCAACACTCTTCAATTCTGGAACAAAACGCAGTCAGCTCAGCTCATGTTATCTCTCCACGGTTGAAGACGACCTCGGCTCTATTTTCAAACTCATCTCTGATGATGCTCAGCTCTCCAAGTGGGCAGGAGGTCTCGGAAATGACTGGACCAATATCCGTGCGACAGGCTCTAAAATCAAAGGGACAAATGGTGAATCGCAGGGAGTTATCCCATTTCTCAAAATCGCGAATGATACAGCAATAGCGGTCAATCAGGGGTGAAAACGAAAGGGTGCACTCTGTGCTTATATCGAGTGTTGGCATCTGGATTTCCCAGATTTCTCAGAACTCCGCAAAAACACAGGCGATGAACGACGCCGTACACACGATATGAATACTGCTGCGTGGATTCCTGACCTCTTCATGAAACGGGTCGAAGCAGACCTCGATTGGACTCTTTTCTCACCTTCAGATGTTCCAGAGCTTCACCATATTTTTGGTTCAGCATTTGAGCGTAAATACGCTGAATACGAGAAACAGACTCAGAACGGTCAGATCACTCACTTCAAAGTCATCAAAGCAAAAGACCTCTGGAGAAAGATTCTCTCTATGCTTTTTGAGACGGGTCACCCATGGATTACCTTCAAAGACCCATGCAATGTCCGCTCTCCTCAGGATCACGCAGGTGTCATCCACAATTCAAATCTCTGTACTGAAATCACACTCAATACTTCAGCAGAAGAGACAGCAGTCTGTAACCTCGGTTCAGTCAATCTCTCACGCCACATGAAGGACGGGAAGCTCGACCACGCTATGCTTGCAGAAACAGTAAAAACTGGTATGCGTATGCTCGATAATGTCGTCGATATCAATTTCTATCCGACAAAGGAAGCAGAAACTTCAAATATGCGTCACCGACCAGTTGGTCTCGGTATCATGGGTCTCGCAGATGCTCTCTACATGCTCGATATCAATTTTGACAGTGAAGAAGCGGTCAAATACAGTGACGAGATGATGGAAGCTATCAGTTACTACGCTATTCTCGGAAGCTCTGAACTTGCAAAAGAACGCGGAGCCTATTCTTCTTTCCCAGGTTCAAAATGGGATCGCGGAATTCTCCCTATCGACACACTCTCTCTCCTCGATACAGAACGCGGAGAACGCGTTGAAGTCAATCGTACTTGCGCCCTCGATTGGACTCCTGTCCGTGAATCAATCAAGCAGCACGGTATGAGAAACAGTAACACTATGGCTATCGCTCCGACTGCGACTATCAGTAATATCGCAGGAGCATTCCCATGTATCGAGCCTATCTACAAGAATCTCTATGTGAAATCAAACCTCTCAGGTGAGTTCACTGTCATCAACCACTATCTCGTCGCAGACCTCCAAAAGATTGGTCTCTGGGACGCTCAGATGGTCGCAGAAATCAAATTCCACGATGGCTCTGTCCAGAAAATCGAGAGAATCCCACAGCGTCTCCGCGACAAGTACAAAGAAGTCTTTGAAATCGCTCCAGAATGGGTCATAAAGTGAGCAGCTGTCCGTGGTAAATGGATAGACCAGTCTCAGTCAGTGAATATCTTCATCAAAGGCGCATCAGGAAAGGTCCTCCAGGAAACCTACATGATGGCATGGAAGATGGGCCTCAAAACAACCTACTACCTCCGATCACTCGGTGCAACAGCTATTGAGAAATCCACCAATTCATCAAACGCAAAAACTGGCTCTCTCGGAGACACTCCAAAAGTAGCATCTCTCGACGCTGTCGGCGTCTCAGCTCCATCGACTCCATCAGCACCTGCTGCGCCTGAACTCGAGATGTCAGCGGCTGCTACCACACCAGAAAAATCCTACTCAGAAGAAGAAAAAGTCATGTGCTCGATTATGAATGGGGGAGCGTGTGAGGCTTGTCAATAAGAGTCTCTCCGTCATTCCAGACGAGCAACGAAAAAATTGTAGAGAAAGCGAGTTGTGGAATCTAGAAAATATTTAACTTAGAATTATGTGAAAAAACGAGAAGACCTCTAAAGAAGTTGCAACGAAAGCTTCAAAACTCTTAAAAGATCCCAAATCTTCCAAGATTGTGAAATCTGTTGCAGCTTCTGCATTAACTCAAACAGCAGATAAAGCTAAAAAGAAGAAAAAGAAATAAATTTAATTTGAAAACTATGTGATTGTATGATGCAGTTAAGGATGGAGCAAAAATATTGAAGGAGGCTTGAAAAATAGAAGAGTATCAAAAAATTCTTGAGCTATTAGATGACTCTTACACCCAAAGAGAAAAAATTGCTTCTTTACAAGAGGATAACTCAAAACTCAGAAATCAGTTAAAAGTAAAAGACGAATATTCATTTCGTAATAATTGTTACTATCATAGTGATACATGAGATGGACCGTTTTGTAGCCGATGCTTAGACAAAAATAAAGAACTCATAAGGCTAACAATTGCTCCAGGATCGGACTATGGCACTTGCCCTGAGTGTAAATCTCAAGTTAATCATTCGTGAACAGAAAGAAGGTATGCACCATATCATGCGCAAGAAGCGAGCACTAATTTGTGGTAAGGAATATTTTAAAAACCATTTATATAATTAATTTTATCATGAAAAAATATATTTCTTTTACACTTATAGTTCTTTTTTTATCCTCATGCAATTTTCAGATAGATTCTAAAAACAAAGAGAATGAATTTGATAAAAAAATTGTGTGTTGAAAGCTAGCTAATGATTTTAAGGCATATTGGATAGCTAAAAAATTGCCGCAAAATGTTTCTTTTGATACTATTTTTTATAGTCCAGTATTAAATTCGTGTCTGATTGAATATGAATGTTTTAGTAGCCCTGACCCTGAGGCTGGAAATTATACCTGTAAATGATTTATTGATCTAGCCGATAATCATCAAATTTGATCACTAAAATATTTTGATACATTTTGATATGAAGACCCTTGATACTTGCCAGAAATCTGTAATAAGGATTTTATCAAAAGTGGTGGTAAAAAAACAAATATTGTTAGCTTGTCTGCACCTTGAGAAGAAAAAGTTTTACAAAAAATTTATGCGTGAGAGAAGCAGTATCAGAATTGTTTAGAAATGCTAAAATGAGGATGAAATTATATAGATATTCAATTAGAGGCGTGGTCAGATAGACAATTCATTCCTCAAGATATTAATCCGCCAATAACTTATGGTTGATGACCTACTTGGTAAAAATATTGATTAAGTCACTATAGATTATTATTTCATAATCTTCCCTTATGTCCGAATCCGAACACAATAAAGTTCCAGATTCTGAGCAGCCAGAGCACGACCATGAGCACGAGGAACATTCTCACAGCCATGAACATGAGGGCGATGGAGTATTAGAGACGACGAGAGGATGTGCGACAAAGTGTGTGAAGTGTTTGGGTTGTCGGAAGAGGGGAGAGGAGGAATAAAAAATCCCCATTGCTGGGGATTTATTTTTATCGAGGTTCTAAAAACCAACCATCAATCTCTATCTGTTTCAGTCTCTTGCCATCATCGAAATGAAATCCGAGATCTTCTTTATGTAATCGTTGACGGGTCACCTCAAACGATGATAGATTTTGTTCTGTCCATCTCCTTCCATTACCGAGTTTTGTGGAGATGGGCCTGTCTTTGAGTCATTGAGGTACTTTTGATTCGTGCCACTGTTCCATTTGGACACTTGCGAGAGCGATAAATTGGAGATCTGTGATACCAGCAGACTGCTCGGGATTTCTGTCGACCATCACACGGAATTCATCGAGTGTGAGCCCATGCTCTGCGAGAGCGGCTTGTATTTCTCGGAGCGTTCGCCCGTTATTACTGATATCATCGATACCAATTATTCTTTTACCGCTCATGAGGAGCGGGAGCACACTTTCATCAAATGTATGTATATCTTTCACTTTTTTTGTTGGAACAACTACTCCGTTTGCAAAAACGCCCACCATCTCGCCGAGATTTGTCGAGCTGGTTTCTGGTGCGATAACTATAGAACCCTCGGGTATTCAGTGTGCGAGGAGATGACCGATATGATGAGCGACTCATTCTTGCTTGAGATGAGCAATTTTATCGAGGTATCCTTCACCGTGATTCTCAAACTGCTTATACACGATATGATCTCCATCAACAAAGGTCCCATCTTTCCGCATTGCTTCAATGATACCATGTTTGTCGTTATCTAGAGAGTGAGCCATATATTTTGTATGAGTAAGTATTAACACTAATTTTACTGAATTATTCTTTATGTCAAAAAATAGAGTCAATCCTCTTCATCTTTTCACCTTATTCAAAAATCATATAATTCCCGTATGAAAAAAACACTCCTCATCCTCGGTACCGTTGTCTTTCTCGGCCTGGCCTATGCCCTCGTGCAGTATCTCGCACTCGATAGTAAACGCATACCGCCAACAAATGAGGCGGAGGAAACACCACAGACAATGGAATATGAGATTGTAGAGGTCGTGCGTGGACTCGATGTCCCATGGTCGATTGCTTTCACGAGCCCGACGAGAATACTCGTCACTGAGCGGAGCGGGAGTATTCGAGTTATAGAAAATGGTGTCCTTTCTGAGAAACCATTGATTCAGTTTTCTGAAGTATCGAGCAACGATGAAGAAGGCCTCATGTCACTCGCCCTGGATCCTGATTACGAGAATAATAAATATATGTACACCTCCTACGCATATCGAGGGAAAAATGGCATGGCAGTAAAAGTCGTCCGACTCACCGATCGTGGAGATGCTCTCACAGACACTACGGTCATCCTGGATGACATTCCCGCTGCGAAATACCATGCTGGGTCGCGTCTCGCTTTCTGACCAGACGGAAAACTCTATATATCGACTGGGGATGGTACTGATAAAACCACTCCACAAAACCTCAAATCTCTTGGAGGGAAAATTCTTCGCATCAATGCAGATGGTACAATCCCAGCCGATAATCCAAGGGAAGGGAATCCTGTCTGGAGTTATGGACATAGAAACCCTCAGGGGCTTTCATGGATTTGAGAACAGATGTATTCGAGTGAGCATGGTCCCAGCGTCTTTGATGGACCGGCAGGAGGCGATGAAGTGAATAAGATAGAGAAGGGAGGAAATTATGGATGGCCACTTGTGTCACATCTGAAAACTCGCGAGGGTACTGTAGCACCTCTCCGTGTCTTTACTCCAGCAGAAGCTCCAGCATCTCTCATGGCCTATTCAGGGGAAATGTTCCCACAATACGAGGGACATCTCTTTTTCTGAGCCCTCAAGTGAGAGGGGATAGTGGTACTGTCACCAGAGGGTGATGGACTCGCTCTCATCGGAAAGATAGCGACGAGCTATGGCCGTATCCGTGAAGTCGTCGAAGCTCCGGATGGTTCTATCTATTTCTCTACCTCCAACCGTGATGGTCGCGGAACACTTCAGGCGGGTGATGATAAAATTTATCGTATACAGAAAATAAGAGAATAAGGTAGTTTTTCTATAGATTTGCATTTAGAAATAAATATTTATTATAAACAATAATAAATAAAATTATTAATTGTTATGAATCCAGAAGAATTGCTTAAAGAAGCTGAAGATTTGTGAGAGAGAGCATCTTCACTTATTTTCGAAGATGGTAGAGATAATCATAATGAAGCAGTTTCATGTGTGTTTCTGATGCGACAGAGAGTGCTTGATACATTATGAGAATTTGATGACGCTCCTAATTGGGTATATGATCTCGAAACAGAATGCTCTGAGCAAGATATGTATTTCTTATCGTGTGCAGTCCACAGATTGGTGACATGAAAGGATATGTGAGCTGTCATTGATGCCCTGACTCGATACAAGAGTATTTTGAAACGAGTGAGTGGATACATGGACCATACCAAGAAAAAACTTCCAGCAGTTCGTGGATTTGGAAGCAGCAGTAGTGAGTTAGTTACTCGCTATGAGAATATGCCTCTGAATGCCATGCAGCCAGATGTAACCAATTTTCTCATTGATATACATACAAGTAAGAAGCTTTGGAGTGATTCGGTCACAAGTCGAGAAGCGCAGAGAACTATAGTTATGGATCTTATTATGATACGAGAATCTCTCCACTCTATTTTTACGAAAATATGGACCGATTGTTCTATCGATGATGAAGAATTGGATGATATACTCAGAGATTTTAATTGAGCATGTGTGCATAGTGTCCATGATGTACCGCTTCTCATAGAGGAAGTAGAGTCAGGTGATGTGGACGGCTCTATTAGCTCTTTTATTGATTTTCTTCAGGTCGTCGCAGAGCGCATAGTGGATTTTTTTGAGACTGGTGATTATGGAGTCTTTCGGGGTGTCACTTTTATTGTTTCAGAATATTCAGAAGAGCTTGAGGAATGAGAAGAATAAGCACTTGCATTATAGAAAAAGTATTTACTATACACAAAATTGATTGAAAGAATTATGAGAGAAAGAAATTTGATAAAGGCTTTACTTAAACAAGAAACACAAGAGCTCCATAGTGCTGGTACTCATCTCATGAGTCCCTGTAGGGAAGAACAAGAAAAAGCTCTTTTAACTATTTTGCTCGTGCGAGAAACTGTTAGTCGACTCCTGAAAAAACTACCAGGAAAGAAAGCAAAACAGATTTGGGAAGGGGTTAATTATTTAGATGGTGTTTATGTTCAGGGTATGATTAGTGCTCACCGTTCTCGTGGAGATACAGATCTTGCGTTTGAGATGCTCAGTTCATATGCGAGCATTGTTAGCTTGATGAATTGTGCTGTAAATGAAAATGCTCGGGAACTACCTAATTACTCGGTTCGTAA
>JAGOOR010000033.1 GCA_017992415.1 Candidatus Altimarinota bacterium | reverse complement strand
ACTTCTAATTCTTCAGTTTCATAATTATGTCACGCAGTCTCAAAAAATGATTATTTATCCCAGAGTATCTCACTAAAAAAGTAGATGTTCTCAATGCTTCTGGTAAAAAAAGTGTTATAAAAACATGGGCTCGTGCTTCTGTTATTCATCCTGATTTTGTTGGTCATACATTTGGTGTTCATAATGGTAAACAGCACACACCAGTGTTTGTCACAGAAGACATGGTTGGTCACAGACTTGGCGAATTTTCTCCAACTCGTAAATTTATCAAACACGCTGGTAAGAAATAATATTCGAAACAACTCTATACTATGAAAGCTACTCTCAAAAACGCCCGTATCTCACCAAAAAAACTTCGTGTTGTCGCAAACCTCGTACGAGGCAAGTCAGTCAACGATGCTCTTGCTATGCTGAGACTCTTCTCAAAAAAAGGAGGCGATATTCTCTATAAAGTTCTCTTCAGTGCAGCATCTAATGCTGTTCACAATGATGGAGCCCTCAAAGACGATCTCAAGATTCACTTACTCTCAATTGCTCAGGGACCAACATACAAGCGTGCACGACCAGTTGGTCGAGGCCGTAGTCATCGAATCCTCAAGCACACGAGTCATGTATTTCTCGAACTCTCTCAAAAATAATATCTAAATTTTTCTCCTATGTGACACAAAGTTAGTCCCATCTCTTGGCGTATCGGTAGCACCCGTTCTTGGGCATCTACAGGATACTATGACAAAGCAGAATATACACTCGCTATTCAGCAGGATGTTATCATCCGTGATTTGATTCGTAAATTTTTCAAAGGTCTCCCAGTAGGTCATGTCAATATCACACACAGTGATTCAGGACTCCGCACTATTATCTATACTTCTCGTACAGCACTCATCCTCGGGAAAAATGGTGAGAATCTCACAAAACTTCAGAAGAAGCTCACAGCACTCTACGGTAAAAAAGTACAAATCGATGTCAAAGAAATCAAAAACCCAGATGTTCATGCAACACTTGTTGGTGATAGTATCGGTCGTCAGGTAGAACGCCGTCTCCCATATCGTCGCGTTATCAAGCAAGCAATTGTGAAAGCTATGGAAAAGGGAGCGAAAGGAATCAAGATCCGTATCTCTGGTCGTATCGGTGGTGCTGAAATCGCTCGACATGAACTCTACAAAGAAGGAAATGTCCCAAGTCAAAAAATCAAGGCTTCTATCGATTACGCTGTAGAGCACGCTCTCACACAATACGGTATCCTCGGAATCAAGATCTGGATTTATAAATGAGATGTCGAAAAAAATTAATTGTAAAATCAAAACTTAAAAAAATTCCCATATGCAACAACCTAAACGAACAAAATATAGAAAACTCATGCGAGGTACCATGAAGGGTAACGCTACCGTTGGCTTTATGCTCGCTCATGGATCATTCGGTCTCAAGGCTATGACATCAGGATTTCTCTCTGCTCGTGAACTCGAGGCAGCCAGAAAGACTATTTCTCGCCGTCTCCAGAGATGAGGAAAAGTATGGTGTCGTGTTTTCCCACACAAACCATTTACCAAGAAAGCTCTCGAAGTACCAATGGGTTGAGGAAAAGGAAATGTAGAATACTACCACTCACCTGTACCAGCTGGAACAATGATTTTCGAAATTGATGGTGTTCCAGAGAAGCTCGCTCGTGAAGCATTCATTCTCGCTGGAGCAAAGCTCTCAGTCAAAACTTCTATCATTGATAGTACTTCACTTCTCTCACTCGCTGCCTAATATCTCTCACTATGCCAACCAAAAAAACTACAAAGCCTGTTGCAAAAAAAGAAGCAGCACCAAAAAAATCTGGAGACCTCAAGACACTTCGAGGTGAGCTCTTCTCTCTCAAGATGAAGCATGCTCTCCGAGAACTCAAGGAAGTACACAAGCTCAAACAGGCACGCCGTGCTGTAGCTCGTCATCTCACTAACCTCAAAACTAAATAATATGGTCAGAATCAAAACAGGAGTTATCACCTCCACAAAAATGCAAGGAACTGTCACTATCAAAGTAACAGAATATCGCAAGCATCCAAAATACGGTAAGGACATTCCTTTTTCAAAGAAATTCCACGCTCATACTGATACTCCACTCGAGGAAGGCATGAAGGTTACCATCGAAGAGACAACTCCTCGCTCAAAAACTGTTTGTTGGAAAGTTATATAAGTCACACTAATTTTTATTTATGATACAAAAAGAAACAAGACTCGTCGTCGCTGATAATACAGGTGCTAAAGAAGTGCTCTGTTTCTGCATCCCAAAAGGAACACGACACCGATATGCTCGCGTCGGAGATATCATCGTCTGCTCTGTAAAAGAAGCAGCACCAGATGGTCAAGTCAAGGCTCATGCAGTCGTCCGGGCAGTCGTCATCCGCACTTCACGTCCTGTGAAGAGAGCTGATGGCTCTACTGTTCGCTCTGATGATAACGCATGTGTCATCGTGAATGACAAGGGTGAGCCTGTTGGATCTCGTGTCTTTGGACCAGTATTCAGAGAGCTCCGAGGTGACAAACGATTCAGAGCTATTATTTCTAAAGCACCAGAAGTTATTTAATCAGCACAATTATCAATTCCGTATTATGAAAAAAATGAAAATCCATACCTGAGACACTGTCCGTATCATCGCGGGGAAAAATCGTTTCCGTGTCGAGACAAATAAAGATGGTGTAGAAAAGAAAACTCCTATTGAGGCAAAAGTGCTCCGTACTTTTCCACAAGACGATAAGCTCATCGTAGAAGGCGTCAATATCGTCACAAAACATGTGAAGAAACAGGGGACAACACCAGGTCAAAAAATTCAATTCGAAAAACCCATTCACATCTCAAATGTCATGCTCATCGATCCTCAAACAAAAAAGCCAACTCGAGTTCGTATTGAACAAGGAGCTCGCACTTCTCGTATTTCTGTCAAAACAGGTAAAGCTATCGATTAATATTTCTTCTTTTTATGTCTCTCCGCAAACACTATACATCAACAGTTCTTCCAAAACTCCAAAAAGAGTTAAAGAAGAATGTGAATGCCCTTCCTCGCCTCGACAAAGTCGTTGTGAATATGGGTATCGGATCTCTCGTAACTGGTGGTCACAAGGATTACTCACTTTTTGAAGAGCACCTCACTCTCATTACAGGTCAGAAGCCTATCCTTTCTAAATCTCGAAAAGCAGTTTCGAACTTCAAACTCCGAGAAGGTCTCCCAGTAGGTCTCACTGTTACACTCCGTGGACAGAGAATGTATGACTTCCTTGAGAAGCTCATTCATGTTGTCCTTCCTCGTGTCCGTGATTTTCAGGGACTTCGCGTAAAAAGTATCGATAAGACAGGAAATTTTAATATCGGACTCCGTGAACAAACACTTTTCCCAGAAATTATCCAAGATGATATAGTGAAGACACACGGTATGCAAATTACTATCGCAACAAAATCTCAATCAGCAGAAGACTCGCTTCTCCTCCTCCAAAATATTGGTTTACCATTTCATAAATAAATCCTATGACACGCAAAGCACTCATCGCAAAATGCAATCGACGCAAGCTCCGAGCGGCACGACAAAAAGCAGACGGACAGAAAGTTACTTTCTCAACCCGTATCTACTCACAGTGCATCGTCACTGGTCGTCGTCGCGGCGTAATCGGTCGTTTCGGTCTCTCTCGTATAGAGCTCCGTGAACGAGTAAACCGAGGAGAGATCTTGGGCGTTCGTAAATCTAGCTGGTAATTTTTCTTTTTCTTATGACTACTGATTCTATATCTGATCTATTCGTCTCACTCCGTAACGCTCTCGTTCGCGGACATGAGTCACTTGTTGTACCGCATTCTACTCTCAAGGAGAGAATACTGGTTATCTTCAAGAAAAACAAATTCATCGTTGATTTCGCTACTGAAGGCGATAGCAAGAAAACAATTGTTATCAAACTCGATAGTTCAAAATCTCGCAAAGTACCAGTATTTCGTCGCGTGAGTACTCCTGGACACCGTGTCTATGTTGGCTCTACAGCTATCAAAAAATCTCGCAATGGTTCTGGAATTTATATCATCTCTACACCGAAAGGTGTGATCACCGGCTATGAAGCTCGTGCTCTCAATGTTGGTGGGGAGATTCTCTGAGAAGTTTATTAATTATTTTTATGTCACGACTTGCTAAAAAACCTATTACCTTTCCCGCTGGTGTTACTGTAACACTAGAAGGTTCTACTCTTGTATTCAATGGTCCAAAAGGACAACTCGATTGCGTACTTCCTCCAGTTGTTTCAGCTGTTATTGAAGGGAACACTCTGACACTCAGCTCGACTTCTTCTGAAAACAAAGATTTCGCTCAATGGGGTCTCATGTGGGCACTTGTACAGAGCAGAATGAACGGAGTTGCAACAGGGTACACAAAGTCTCTCGAGATTCAGGGTGTTGGTTATCGTTCTGAGATATCAGGAAATAAGCTTACTCTCTCAGTTGGTTTTTCTCACAAGGTTATCCTCGAAGTTCCATCAACTGTTTCGATTGCTCAAGATCCTCAGAATGCTAATATACTTATCGTATCAGGTATTGATGCTCAACAAGTAGGTCAATTCGCAGGAAAGATACGAGCTGTCAAACCACCTGAACCGTACAAAGGAAAAGGAATCCGATATGTTGATGAATTTGTTCGTCGCAAAGCAGGTAAAACAGGTGCTAAATAAAATTTTAATTCTCCCATTATGTCTCTCACTCAATCAGAAAAACGAATCAAACGACACAAACGAATACGAGCGCGTATCAGCGGTACAGCTGATTGTCCTCGTCTCGCAGTGTATCGTTCAAATGCACAGATATACGCTCAGATCATCGATGATGTTGCTGGTCGTACTATCGTCAGCTTTCACGATATGGAAGTCAAAAAAGGTACTAAGATAGAGCGTGCTCAATCTGTCGGTACTGAAATCGCAAAAAAAGCCCAAGCTGCTGGTATCAAGACTGTTGTCTTTGATCGAGGTGGATTCATCTATACTGGACGCGTTGCAGCACTCGCTGATGCAGCTCGCACAGAAGGCCTCATATTTTAATTATTCCATTTATGACAGAAGAGACACTCACACCTCCCGTTCCTCAAGATGCTCCTGAAGCAGAAAACGAAATAACAACTCCAGTTGAAAATACTGAAGCAGTTTCTGAAACTCCTGAAGTAGCTCCTGAAACTGAAGCAGCTTCAGATGATTCTTCTGAAGCAGCTGAAGAGACAGCTGAGACCGCAGAAACAGCTTCTGAAGAAACACCAGCTGCTCCTGTTCGTTCAACACCACTTACAGCACTGTCTGCTCGTGCAGAGCGTCCAGCTCGTCCACAGAGTCAGGCTACTGATACTCGTTCAGGTGATCGTGGCGGTAATCGTGGCGGACGCCGTGATGATCGTCGTGGAGGAAAATCTGGATTTGAGCCAGTAAAAAAAGAATTCGAAGAAGTTCTTCTCGAGGTTGGTCGTGTCACAAAAGTCACGAGTGGTGGGCGTCAGCTCCGATTCAGAGCGGCAGTCGTTATTGGTGATGGGAACGGTCGTGTTGGTTTTGGTCTTGGTAAAGCTCGAGAAGTTTCTATCGCTGTTGAGAAGGCAGTAAACTCTGCTAAGAGAAATCTCATCACAGTGCCACTCGAGAATGGAACAGTTCCATTCCAAGTTGAAACCAAATTCAAATCAGTGAAGATTATGATCCATCCAGCAGCAGAAGGTACTGGTGTTATCGCCGGAGGTTCTGCTCGTCGAATCCTCGAACTCGCTGGTTGTCAGAATATTCTCTCAAAGCGTCATGGAGGTCGTAATGTTATCACAACAGCATACGCTACTATGGAAGCACTTAAGAAATATCAAATCAAGAATTAAAGAACTATTCATCTAAATTTTCACACTATGCTTACTCATTCTACACTTCGCCCTCGCGCATCATCACGCACTACTTCAAAGAGACTCGGTCGCTGACTTGGTTCTGGAAAAGGTGTGTTCTGTGGTCGCGGAAACAAAGGTCAAAAAGCTCGAACTGGTAAAAAAATTCATCCTCTCTTTGAAGGTGGACAGACTCCACTTCACATGCGTCTTCCTAAACTTCGAGGAGGTGCCTATTCTTCCAAAACTCCATATGTCGCTGTTCAGCTCGGTGATCTTCAGAAGCTTGCTGATGCAGGTATCTCTGAGATTACTTTTGAAAAACTCGTCGAAGCAGGGTATGTGCGCGGTTCAAAAGCTCGAGTAAAACTCCTCTCTGGAGGTGAGCTCACTTCAGCAGTTACACTTTCTGCTCATGCAGCAAGTATCTCTGCAAAAGCAGCACTCGAAAAAGCAGGAGGAACTATTACTATTATTGGGTAAATTATTATCATTGTTATGAAGAATTCCTGGAAACAACTCCTCCGTTCATCAAGCCTCCGAAAGAAAATAGCTCTTACTCTCGGTCTTATCGTCGTCTACAAACTCCTCTCTGTTATACCAGTACCTGGTGTTTCAAATGATTCATTGGCGAGTATGCGTACAGTTTTTTCTGCACAGCCAGGTCTTGCCTTCTTTAGCTCGCTCATGGGTGGAAGTCTTGAGAGATTTTCTATTATCCTCATGGGACTCTCTCCATACATCAATGCTTCCATCATCCTCCAGCTCCTCTCTGTCGTAGTTCCAAAGCTCGAAGAAATCAAGAAAGAAGGAGCCAGCGGTCAGAAAAAAATCAACACCTACACTCGTATCCTCACCGTTCCACTTGCCTTTGTACAGAGTTACGGGATGATCCTCCTGCTCAATAGCCTCACAAGTATTCCTGTTGTTGACACCAGTGATTGGACACTCCTCCTCTCGATGATGACGACTATCACAGCTGGTACTATCTTCCTCATGTGGCTCGGTGAACAAATCAATGAATCAGGTATCGGAAATGGTATCTCTATGATTATCTTTGCTGGTGTTCTCGCAGAAGTACCAGGCCGTATAGCGACACAGCTTGGGTCTGTTGATTGGTCTGGCTCATTTGGTGGTATCTTTACCCAGATGCTCCCGTTCCTCGGTCTCCTCGTAGCGACACTCCTCGTTATCTATATCATTATACGCTTTACAGAAGGATACCGCCGTATCCCCCTTGTCTATACCCGTACAGGTCGAGATGAGCGATCATATTTTCCTATTCGTATTAGTCAGGCAGGAATGGTTCCTATCATCTTCGCGATGTCCCTCGTTACTTTCCCCTACATCATCGGACAAGCTATAGCGCTTCGCAGTGCTGGTATGCCAGCATTTGTACGAAGTGCTGCAGACCTCATGGTACAAATATTTAATCCAAATGCACCAACATGGTGGTTTGTTATTATCTTTGTTGTACTCGTACTCGGATTCTCATTTTTCTACATCTCTATTACTTTTGATACAAAAGAAGTTGCAGATGGTATACAGAAGAGAGGAGGATATATACCAGGTATTCGTCCAGGTCGTCAGACTGCTGACTATCTCCGAAAGGTATCAAATCATCTCAATTTCTTCGGCGGATCTTTCATAGCTCTTGTTGCAGTATTCCCTTATGTAGCTACACTGGTGAACAATGCACTCAAGGCTCGAAATATCCCAGCACTCGATATTGCTCAGATAGATTTCCTTGTTTCTGGAGCGGGTCTCATTATCGTCGTAGGTGTCATCCTCGAACTACTCCGAAAATTCAAAGCAGAATCACAGTCATACGATTACCGTAATTTTTATTAGTATTTTAATTTTATTTTATTTATGGACGCAACACTCATAGCACATATCCAGAACCTCGCTGCTGGTAAAAAAGACTTCCCTCAAATCCGTACAGGTATGCAGGTAGAAGTATCTCAGAGAATCAAGGAAGGAGACAAATCTCGTATCCAAAAATTTGAAGGTGTTGTCATCAAGACTGGTGGCAAGACTCATGGTGAAAAAACATTTACCGTTCGTCGTGTGACAAATGGACTCGGTGTCGAAAAGACATACCCAGTTTCTTGTCCTACTGT
>JAGOOR010000032.1 GCA_017992415.1 Candidatus Altimarinota bacterium | reverse complement strand
TCAGAAGTCGTCGTAGGTATTCATTTGTTTGCTATCTCATCAACATTGACCCGAGGAACATGGATGAAAATATCCATACGATCGAGCAGTGGACCAGAAAGTCGTCACCTATACCTCTCTATTTGAAAAGGCTGGCAAGTGCATTTTTTGACCGTATCACCCATAAATCCACACGGACATGGATTCATAGCGCCCACGAGCATAAATCTCGCAGGATAGATACAACTACTCTGAACACGATTGATACTAATAACACCATCCTCTAGGGGTTGACGAAGAGTCTCGAGAACTGTTTGAGGGAATTCGAGCATCTCATCGAGAAAGAGAACTCATTTGTGTGCAAGAGAAATTTCTCATGGTTTGGAATCCCTCCCTCACCCAATAATAGATATAGCTGAAGCTGTATGATGAATCCGTCGAAATGGTCTCTCAGTAATCAGGGGGTGTTCTTTTGAAAGCTTGCCTGCCACAGAATATATCTTGCTGACTTCCACTATCTCCTCATATACCATTGGGGGAAGAATAGTTCAGAGAGCTTTTGAGAGCATAGTTTTTCCTGATCATGGTGGTCACTCCATGAGGATATTGTGACCTCCCGCTGCAGCGATGAGGAGTGCCCTCTTCGCATATTGCTGTCCAACAATCTGACTAAAATCGACGAGTTCATGTGGTATATTTCTGACTAAATCTTCGATGGAAGAAGTGGGCTGGATAATCATAGGAATAGCTCCTGTGAGCATACGGACAATTTCAGCAATATTTTTCACAGGAATAATCTCAACTCATGGGATGAGTGCTGCCTCAATAGCATTTTCTTCTGGCACAATCACTCGCTTGTATCATTTCTCTTTTGCAAAAATAACAGTTGGCAAGACTGCCTGAACAGATCGGACGACGCCATCCAGAGCGAGCTCACCCACTACCAATGTTTCATTGAGGATATCCTGAGAAATGCTACATTCTTCGAGAAGGATTCAGAGAGCTATAGGGAGGTCAAAACTTGGTCCAGTTTTTTTGATATCAGCCGGTGCGAGATTAACAGTAATTTTTGTACGAGGAAATGGGAGGTCAGAATTTTTAATAGCACTTCGTACGCGTTCACGACTTTCCTGGATTGCAGTATCTGGTAGTCAAACAATAATAAAAGCAGGCATACCATTGTGAATATCCACTTCGACTTCGACAAGTTGACCATCGAGTCATGAGACCACGACTGAATATATTTTTGCAATCATAGAATTATTCTATCCTTTCTCAGGTAATTGCAAAATTATGCAGTGAGAGGTAATTCATTTGCCTCAGATGCAGATTCTGCATTTCAAATCAATACGCTGACTACACTATCTGCAATTTTCATGGTAGTATTTTTCCATTCTCCATGAGGTGCTTTTTCTAAAACATCTCAAAAAACATTGATTGCTGACTCAATATTATCTCCCATTTTAATAGCTGATGGCTTATCCATTTCAATACCTATTTTTGAGACATTATCGCGAGTAGATACTCTCGTCTCAATAGAACCAACTGGAGAGGTATTCAGAATTTCTTGAGCTTTTGTAAATGAATCAAGTACTTGACCAGATTGAAGCAAATCTCGTCCAATATATGACATTTTAGTTGCCATAACATCATCTACTTTCACTCACATATCTGCGGCAGCCTGCTCGAGCATGAGCTGATTTGCTGTGAGAATAACTGCATTTCAAAATTCCTCTCGTGATCCTGCTGAGCCCATCTCAGAAAAAGCCCTACTCGTAGAAAAATCTAAACCAGAAAGAGAGGAGCGGTTCCGAACAAGCTCATCAAAACGATCAGATAGAGGAACTTCTTGTAGATTATAACCGCAGTCGGGATCGTATTCAGTTTGGTCTGTTGCTTTACCTTCTGTATATCATTCAAGAATCATTCGCTCATCAAAAGCTGTTCCAAGTACTCTCGCAAAACACGACTGAGCAAATCCATTAAGTTTATCAAATCCTGGAAGCGCAGTACTTCCCCATCGTGCTTGATGTTCGAGATGGATACTCTCGTGTCGAATTATGTGCTCATGGTTTGCATTTCTACCAAGAGTAAAGAGATTGTAGTGTATTTTATTAGAACTCCAGGGCGCTACATAGGCAGCAACTCCAGGAGGACATAATACAAATACAACAGGATAATTTGGGGATAATTTTTGAACTTCTCTTACTTCTTTTGCGCGACTGTAATCTCATATTGAATCGAGATATCGAGCTGTGTTATCAGCAGATACTCACACAGAAAAATCTGGTTTTTCCCATCTTTGAGTGAGACTCTCCTTTCCAAAAAAATCTTCTACTAAATTCACCATAAGTAAGAATTAATAACTCTTACTCCGCAATTGTAGGAATATTTCTATTTTGACAAGTATTTTTTGTAGTTTATTTTATACCCAACCGAGTGCATAAATAGCTCCGAAAACTATAAACACGATGCCTAATAATTTGAGAGCAGTCACAGTCCCACCAATACCAAAAAATTTCTCAGCCCATACCCATGAACCGACAAATTCGTATGTCGGACGAATATACTTCAAGATAACAACACCGAGACCAATCACAAGTAAGCCAATAAGGAAATTCATAAGAAAAAATTAAAAACTTTTATAACCAACACCTCGAACAGTGAGGATGATATCATCACCAATTTTATGACGAATATTTTTGATATGTGTATCTATAGTTCTGTCGTAGAGAAAGTTTGCATATCACATTATCTCCTTCATGAGATCTTCTCGAGAGACAACTTTTCACTCATGAGCAATGATGTATTTGAGAAGTTGAAATTCAGATTTTGTCAGAAGAGCTTCCTTGTTTCATCGAATAACCTTGAGATCAGACTCTACAAGTCGCAAATCTCGGTATATGAGTCATTCCTTACCTGTCTGAGATGTTCCGCGACGAAGGACGGCCTTTATACGCATCACTACTTCCTTTGGACTAAAGGGTTTACCTATATAATCATCTGCTTCAAATTCAAAAGATGTAGAGATATTATTTTGATTATCCCGAGCAGAAAGCATGAGGACAGGAACGCTCGATTCAGAACGAAGATCTCGTAGGATAGAAAGTCCATCCTGTCATGGCAAATTGATATCCAATATTAGAGCATCTGGCTGTATCTCTCGAAATTTTTCCAGAGCCTCATCTCCACGCATACAGGTATGAACTTCAAACTCAGATTGCTCAAGATAAAGTATGAGTGAATCAACAATTCACTGGTCATCATCAACGAGAAGAATAGATATTTTTTTCTGTGACATGAGAAGAGTATATAAAAACAGATAAGAAGTACAATATTCTGATTTTCAGACAGAATGGGGCTAGAAATTTCTGAATGGATACTATAATAGGGAAAATTAAATACCTCCTTATGTGTTGAATAGTTGCTACAATTGGAAAGAATAACCCCGAACCAATCCTCTATGCAGGTCTGAAAAATCTAGAATACAGAGGCTACGATTCTGCAGGTTTTGTGACAGTAGAGAAAAATGGGGAAACTAGACTCGTCAGAGAAATAGGTGAAGTAAGTCATCTACTTCCACACATCCAGCAAAAAACAACAGCGTCTACAGGAATTGGACATACTCGCTGGGCGACACATGGTGGTGTGACGGAAGAAAATACACATCCGCATTATTCGATGAACAAAAAAATATACCTCGTCCATAATGGTATTATCGAGAATTATAAAAATCTCTCAGAAAAATTACAAAAAGCAGGATACAAATTCTACTGACAAACTGATAGCGAAGTCCTCGCAAATCTCATAGAATACTGCCTCGACAGTGTATGAGATGTAAAGAAAGCAATTCTTTTGGCCCTCTCGCAAGTAGCTGGAACCTATGGCCTCGCAGTAATCAGCCCCCGCGATCCCACAAAAATATATGCTATCCGCCGCGGATCTCCTCTCATGATAAGTGTTATACGAGACGGTATTATGGTGGCGAGTGACCCCCACGCATTTCCAGAATCCAATCCTGCAGTAATAGCTATGGAAGATGGTGAACTAGCAACTCTCCATGAAGATGGAAACTATTCGCTTGAGTCTCTCGGTGGCGAAGTGATTGACCGTGAAGCACAGAAACTCGAAATATTTCAAGAAACCAGTGATACGAGCAAGTACGAACACTCTATGCTTGGAGAAATCATGGAACAATGAGAAGTAATAGAAAACACCATACGATGAAGAATCAATTTTGAAACAGAACAAGTGACACTCGGTGGTATAAGTGCGATAATGCCAGAGCTCCTCTCAAAAAGAGAGATTATCATTGTCGCCTGTGGTACGAGCTATTACGCTGGACTGGTTGGGAAAAACTTTCTCCAAGAAATCTGAGGAATACCATGCCGTGTAGAGATAGCCAGCGAATTCCGGTACAGTAAACAATTTTGGAACAAGGACTCAGTACTTCTCGTCATATCACAATCAGGAGAAACTGCCGACACTCTCGCTGCACTCCGTGAAGCAAAACACAGAGGTATATTGACGCTCGGTATAGTAAATGTACCGGGTTCTACAATAGCACAGGAAACAGACGCAGGGATATTTACCCATGCGGGAAAAGAAGTAGGCGTCGCTTCGACAAAAGCATTTACAGCACAGATAACAGCCCTCCTCATGATGGCTATAGCACTCTGAGAGAGGAAAGAACTCGATGTCCTGACAAAGTCCAGAATACTGAAAGCATTTAGACTCATACCCGATCAGATACGAACAATCATCTCAAATACAGATAAAATAAAAGAACTTGCAGAAAAAATAGCAACCTACGATCACTGTTTTTTCCTCGGTCGGTACTACCAGCATGCAATTGCCTGTGAAGGATCTATCAAGCTCAAAGAAATTACATATATTCACTCAGAAGCATACCCAGCAGGAGAGCTCAAACATGGACCACTAGCATTGATTAGTGACAATTTTCCAAGCATCGTGCTCAATCCGACTGACGCACTCTACGACAAAACTGCATCAGCAATTCATGAAGTAGAAGCTCGAAGATGACCAGTATACACAATTGGAAATAAAGAAGATTCGACTATTCAAATACCGGAAACTATAGATATACTCTATCCTTTTCTGACCGTTATACCCTGTCAGCTCATCGCATACTACACAGCTCTCAAGCTCGGGAGAAACATCGATAAACCTCGTAATCTGGCAAAAAGTGTTACAGTAGAATAATTCAGGAAAAGTATTACACTATCTCTATGATTTCCCTCCTTATCTGAACACTCGAGCTCATCGATGGTACCGATATAACCCTCCTTACCAATGGCGTAGGCTATACGGTCACAGTACAGTCAAAAATACTATGAATCAAGGATATAGGAGATACACTCAAACTCTGGATTTATCATCATCAAACAGAAGCATGATCTCGCCTTATAGGATTTGAAACTATGGAGGAAAAAAGAATGTTTAGTAAACTCCTCTCTGTCAATGGACTTGGTCCAAAGTGAGCACTCTCTCTGCTGGAGCTAGGACAAAATGAAGTCATGCAAGCAATAGCAAGCGGTGAATCAAAAAGACTCACTCAAGCAAGCGGTGTAGGACCAAAATTAGCCAGTAAAATAATAGTAGAACTTCGTGGATCTCTCGATACAGAGACTCTCCAAAATATCACAAATGTACAGAAAAAAACCAAAAATAATAATAAAATATATTCAGATATAGATCAATCAATAATCAATTCTCTCACTGGTATGGGATATGAGAGAAAATCTGTCGAAAGTATCATAGAACAAATACCTGATAATCTCACTGGAGTAGGCGATAGAACTGTCTGGTGTATCCGAAATCTTCATCAGAGATAATCGCTATATGAAGATACTACTTTTTACAGCCACTGGAGCAGAAAATCTGGGAGATGAACTCATCGCATTGTGTGAGGTACAGTATTTACAGAAGATATATCCTGATATTCAGATTACACTTTTTTCACATGATGTGCAGAGAACACGGAGATTTCTCCTTTCTCAAAATCTCTCAGAGACGAATCTCATCATCCAAGAATATTTCCCAAATGCTCTGAGGAAAAAACCACTCAATAATATACTATTACTCTGGCAAACAATCACAGCAATAAAACAATGCCAACAAATATACATCGGAGGCGGCGGAATTCTCTATTCAAAAAATGAAGAAGGACACTCCCCTTTGCGTCTCTGGTCTCTGCGCGCCCGTCTAGCAAAATTCTTCAAAAAACCTATCACCTACCTCTCGATTGGTGTCAGTACTGGGGCAGATGAGCTCCGCCCTTTTGGTCACAGGCTTTTCTCAGGTACAAAAATCACTGTAAGGGATGAGGAAAGTAAAGAAACCCTCCATAAAATCTGATTTGACCCTCAGATACTTCCAGACCCAGTACTATCCTACACTCCTGAAAAATGAGAAAACACAAAGACAGTGTGAATAGCTCTCCGGAAATGATTTATATCAGACGAAATAATAGTGGAAATAATAAAAAAACTAATAGCAGAATGATACGAGATACTCCTTCTCCCTCATTCTCTCCATCCCTCTGATGAGGCTTCACACGATGGATACTATCTCCAGAATTTTCTCCTACCCGGTGTTTCAACGACGCAGACAATAGAACAAACACTTGCCGGGTACAAAAAATGCCACATAATCCTCTCAATGCGATTGCACAGCATGATATTGAGTGCAGTTTATCACATACCGTTTATCGGTCTCAGCTATAGTAAAAAAACAAAAAATCTCCTGCAAGATCTCGACTGGAAATACACGCATGACAAAGATACAACTGCAGCTGATATAATGAGAGATATTCAGGAAATAGAAGCATATTATCCAGAACTTCAACAAAGACTCTCCCAAAAACATAAAGATTACCAACAACAATACAAATCATTTTTCCCATGAATATAACTATCGAAACACTTCCTGATTTCCTCTTTGATCTGAAGCCATGAGACAGGATTTTTCTCATAGGAAATCTCTGAGCGGGTAAAACTACATTTGCGCAATGACTCATCAGGAAATTTCTAAATAATCCCGATATGTCCCCGACCTCCCCCACCTACACCTACTACAATAACTACGAAAATAATCTCTATCATTTTGACCTCTACAGGGTAGAACATTGAGATGATGTAGTAAGAATAGGAGCAGAAGAAATTTTTGATAACCCTGAAAGTATCTGCATTATAGAATGGCCAGAAATACTATGAGACATAGTCGCGCCAACAAAGATTGTTCAGCTCACAGAAACAGAAGAATGAAGAGAAATTTCTATCACTAACTGTCAAGCAGGTCATATTGACAAGCCTATCTAGCTGGATACCATCTCTCATACTAATTCAAATATTATTTTATGAAAAAAACAACAATCATCGCTCTCTGTGCTACTACCTCTCTCCTGTTAGTATCATGTGGTAAATGAGATACAGTTGACGACAATGCCCCTATTACACCAGATACATCAATTGAGAGCAAAGCTCAAGCAGCAAAGGTCTGTGCTCCATTTATCAAGTATCTCGAATGTTCTCTCGAAAAGGCAGCGCCTGCTCGTAAAGAGATTCATCAAAAAATTCTCGACGAAACAAAGAGAAAGATAGAGAATGATTCACCTGATAGTATTGCTCAACAATGTGATACTTATATCAAAGTCCTCAACGAAAATCCAGAAATAGCATTCAAGAACGGATGTAGTCTAGAGATGGGAGAATAGTCATGCCCGAGACAGAAAAACATATTCCTGTTTTATACGGAGAGCTCATCGAGTCTCTCCATTTTTTTGATATATGAAACAATGTGATAGTTGATTGCACCCTCTGACTCGGAGGACATGCTAGTGGGGTTATTGAAAAACTCTGAAAATGAGATATTTTTATAGGACTCGATTGTGACGAAGAAAATCTCAAATCAGCAACAGCCAGGCTCCTAGAAACACTCTCAAAACAAAATGAACAACCAACTGTCTATTGTATTCACAGCAATTTTAGCGAATTGGACGAAGTGTTAGAAAATATCGGAAGCTACTCACCAATAAACAAATGAACTGAATCAACGAGCTTAACTGGATTAACCAGTGTTTATGCTGATCTCGGGGTCAGTAGTGTGCATTTTGATACAGCAGAAAGATGATTCTCTTTTCGATTTGACGGACCACTTGATATGCGGCTCAATACGACACAGTGAATTACAGCGGCTCAGCTCATAAACACTCTCCCCTACGATAAAATGGCAGAAACATTTCGCATCTACGGAGATGAGTC
>JAGOOR010000031.1 GCA_017992415.1 Candidatus Altimarinota bacterium | reverse complement strand
GGAGGATTTTTCATCTTCTATATGGGGCTTAGTATAGGAAGATTTTATAAATGTAAAAATTCACACTCAGAGGGGAAAATATCAGAATGTCTAAAAGCAGTAAAAAGAAGATATAGGTGCTATATTCTTGCATACAAATATGGTTCATAAGAGGTAAAACTATTCTATATTTATAGAAAAAACTATTGCAATTTTATAGATAAAAATATACTAAATTTATAACAGGTATTTATTTATTTGATAAGCTAATTAACGAGTATGGATTTTGATAAAATTGTTCAAAGAATGAAGAAAAAATGACAAAAGCTATGGTCACTGAGTGATATAGAAGGGTATACCGAGCCCAAGGATGGTAATGTGAAAAAGGGTACAGCGTACAAGCTCATACATCGTCTCGTCTCGACGGGAATTCTGGTCTCGATTCGGAAGGGGATGTATCTCTGGAATGTTGGTGAAAAATGAGACCCTGAGGATTTTTATTGGCCTATTCTCAAGAAAGTCATCGCCGAAAATTATCTCGGACAGGGGATTATCATTGGTTCAAAAGCGCTCGCTTTCGGACTCAGGGATTATTCGCTCCCAGAGACGCTTCAAATCGTGACACAAAAGGACTCGGGGAAACTCGCTCTCCTCGGAGACTATCAGCTCGTGGCTCAGACTGTGAGAACTTGAAGAAAATCCCTCTATCCAGTTATAAAGAAATATTCATCTCGTCTCGATATAGAGGGGATTCAGTTTATGGTGACCGCACCAGAACATGCCCTCCTCGAGGCTCTGACGACTCGCGCAGGCGTAGATATCAACGATACAGCTATCATAGAGCGCTGGCTTCGCAAAAACGCTTCCAGCCTCCGGGAAGAAGTATTTGCAGAGTTTATCCCTCATCGCTATATCTCAGCGACTAATCGTCTGAAATACCTCGCTTCAGACCTCGAAATAAAGCCTCTCTATGAGATGATGGTGCGTCTCATAGATAATCAGGGAAAATGATGTCACCTGAGTCGTGATTTTCTCTTGGGGTATAAAAAAGCCAAAAACAAAAAAATGACGAATGAATAATGAATAATGCAGGAATTTGTTATACTCTCTATAGCTTACATATATAATTTCTCATTATGGAAATCGAAACAAAAATATTTGATATCAAAAAAGTACGAAAAGTCCTCGATAAAAAGGATATAGAACCGCGGAGAATCTGTGATATAACGGATTATTTTTTCCGCATTACTCATTTCTCGCCAGAGAATTGGAAATACACACTCCCAAAAGGGAAAGATTCAGGGCTTCTCACTCTCGGTAAAGTCTCGGTAGAGATACCTGATACAGAGCTCCTCATGCAGATACGGGATTTCGCAGAGAGGGGATTTGCAAAATGATCAAAAATTCGGCTCAGAAGTGTGGATAGTGTTCCCTATATCACGATAAAGTGACCAAAGAAGACACAAAAAGGTATAAAATCACGCGAAGAAATAGAGGCGCGAATTGGTTCGCTCTCAGATATGATGCAGATAATACTCGATTCCGGTGCAAAGCTCGATAAATCTATCGGTCGTATACGAGAAATCTATCATCTCCCGGGGTACAAGCATGTGGAGCTCGTGATAGATGCTTTTCAGTCAGCACACGGTATCCTAGAATATGCAGAGATAGAATGTAGCTCAGAGGAAGAACTCGCTACTGTCCTCAAAAAAGTCTTCAAAATGGATATAGAGGACATGTCTGACGCGGGCATCACAGGACTTCATAATAAGAAAATGGAAAAATCAGTTTCTCGGAAGATAGAGGCTCTGGAGGAATTTCTAGAGGATTAGTTATTCTGTGGGATAAAATAAAACCACCAGTGAAGGTAGTTGTATACTTTATTTTGGAGCGGACGGGAGGACTGACTTATGTCAGTACGAGTCACTCGAACAATGTGAGAGTCTCATCGAAATAAAATAAAACCACCCTTTTAGGTGGTTTATAATTTGTAATGGAGCGGACGATGGGACTCGAACCCACAACAACCTGCTTGGAAGGCAGGAGCTCTAGCCAATTGAGCTACGTCCGCGTACAAAGTAGAGGCATTGTAGTGAGAGAGGGCATACTGTCAAAATTTTTCTCTTAATCGAGAGTTCGCAGGATTTTCTTTATTTTCCAGAATCACGCGATAACCATAGTACCCTCACCCACCATGGCCCCTACTATGACCAGCACTATTCGTAGCTGAGTATTATCAATAGAGAGCGACGATAGGAAGAATATCATAGCGATACAGATAGCGATACATTCGCGAGAGAGGAGCCATTTATTTTTATCAAACGCGAAGAGGGTGATGAGGATGAGATCATACCCGTATGATATGGCTGCGAGGACGAGCATGAGCGGGAGGACAAACCAGAACTCTGGGAGCAGATATCATTCATTGGTCACGAGCTTGATAACTGTAGGACCTAGAAGCGAACCAAATACTATAAGTCCTACACCAGCCGATCCCAGTACGAGTACGATTTTTGAGTAGAGTTTCCGGAGTTTTTGCCAATGCTTATCAGCGATGTATTCTCTGAGACCAGGAAGTGCGGAGAACATGAGAAATGTTGAGAGGAGACTCATGATCTGCGCTATACGAAATGCGATATTAAAAGTCGCAAACTCAGCGCTCGTGAGAGCGAGATGGCTAAAATAATCGGGCAGAAATCGGAAATAGAGACTATTTATCACATTGATAATCCCAAAGAGGAGTCCAGTCCGGAAAATAGACCACATAAAGTCACGATCGATGGTCCAATTGGGGTGGATTTTTCGTACGACAAAGTAGAAGCTCAAGAGAAATGTCGCGAGACTCCCCGCGACAAGCGATGCAAATATGACCATAACGGCCGAAAAATCACTCATAGTGTCGGTATCTGTATACTGTATGATGAGATAGAGCGCTATGAGAGATATAACTCTCCCGAGTACGAGAGCCAGTGTGGCTCTCCCCATGAGATAATTCGCCTGGAGCATACCATCACAGACAGAGGTCATGAAATCCAGGAGTAGTACTCAGAAAAAGATTGCCGTTCACACGATGAATAATGTGCTACTTCCCGTGATGAGGAGCCAGGTGATACCAATGGCAAATATTATGACTGCAGTGATGATTCGCAGATAGAGAGCATTGATAAAGGTCTTCCCGTCAGTTGGATTGACGGACATCTGACGTACAGTGGTAGCAAAAATTCCTAAATTTGCTGCGACAGAAAAGAACAGAGCGTACTCTGAAATAGTCGCATACACTCCATAATTGTTCACACTGAGAAAGTTTGTGACGAGCTTGATAGTGAGTGCTGCGAGGACTATCTGGGCGATTCGTCCTATATACTGTACGAGGGTTGAGAAAATAATTTTTCTACTCAATAAGCGGAGCGATGGATTGGGTATCGTCATAGTTTAGAAGTTTTTTGGAGGTAAGATTTCAAGCATTCTCTTTGGCCCATCCTGGATAGGAGTTGCAAAGTCATGCATAGCGGATTGCAGAACGTCCCAGCTATATATATAGTTTTCTCATTTTTTTGTTCCTACATCGTGTGTGATGACGGTATTTAAGCCTTTATAGCCCTTCACGAGGATAACATGATAGACAGGCCCACCATTGCTAAAATAGGGGTTTCACAATTCTTTCCCCGAGAAGAACATGAGGATAAAATGTCCCTTATTTAGTATTTTTCTGACATCGTCGTAGGTGGGATTTTCGTGAGTAATGGTCTCAAGCTTGAGGCATTCACGTGCTATTTCAGCGGTTTGTGCGACAGTCGTATCGAGATAAGTGCCAAATTTCTCCTTTTGCCATTCCACCATTTTGAGTATCTCTGTATTAAACTCGTCCCGTGTCCAATTGTGTTTTCCATACACATTTGCCGCGAGGAGGAGACTGGCTTCTTCGCACGCTTCTTGCCACGGAAAGCTCCAGTCACCATGAGGAGCCTGTGAGTAAAAAGGCGCAGCGAGATTGAGCTCTAGAGGAAGAGGCTTTATTTCGACTGGTGTGGGTGGCGGTAATGGTTCCTCTGTTGTCTCTACAACGGGCTCTATAGGCTCCTCTCTTCTATTCTCTATTATTTCCTCAATAGTCGTAGCGGGTGGTACTACTTGCTTCTGATAGTGGTTATTATAGACGATGAAGAGGCCGATTGCTACGACGAGTGCAGATGTCCATTGAAGTATTCTTGAATTCATAGGTGAGAAACAGTATTCTACAGGAGGTATCTTGACTGTCAAAATGTTTCACAGGACTTCCCAAAAAGACACTTCTTCATATACTCCAGCTCCATGACACAAAAATGAACTACATTAGAAAATGTCCTCGTCGAAAAACTCATTCTCGGAGGTATAGGACTCGGTATGCACTCTTCAGGAAAGAGGATACTTATCTCATGATGAGCTATTCCAGAGAGTATAGTAGATGTCCGTGTGATTAAGAATAGATCGAATCGCCTCGAGACACAACTTCTCCGAGTGGTAAAAAAATCCCCACTAGAGGCGAGGCTGCCAGAAAAATTTCAAGTATATGGTGGTTGCCGATGGCTTCCCATTCCTCACGAAAAACAGCTCGAGATGAAGGAACAGCAAATGCGAGAAGTTTTCATGCACAATCCTGAGATGGTGGAAGGTGCTACTTGGCATCCTATTGTTGCATCACCAGAAGTGTATGGCTATAGAAATAAAGTAGAATTTAGCTGGTGAAAATATATCTCTGCTCGTGAAGGTGTGCATGATGATTACCGATTTGGGTTTCATGAATCTGGTCAGTTTGACCGAATAGTGAACTGTACTTATTGTGTTCTCGGCGATGATGTCATCAATGATATATTCCAGGCATTTAATGCTTTTGCACAGACAAACAGAATCCCTACTTATGATGTGAAGACGGGTAAGGGGTTTTGGAGACATCTCGTGATTCGTCGGAGCAAGAAAACAGGGGAGACTATGGTGATAGTTTCTGTAAACACGAATTACCTCGGAGAGACACAGAGGCCAGAGTTCAAGAAAGCACTCAAAAAATTCATGGGAGCGCTCTCAATAATAACCTCCGGGTATCTCCTCCATAATACTGGTAATGCTGATGTAGTTCAGGGGCTCTACGAGCATGTATCAGGGGCTCCTATTATTACAGAAAAGTTGTTTGATTTAGAATTTGAAATCAGTCCTCGGAGTTTTTTCCAAACAAATACTCTCGGTGCAGAAGAACTCTATCGTGTCACAGGAGAGATGATTCGTACGAAGAATCCTATACTCTTTGATCTCTATGCGGGGACAGGTACTATAGGTATGGTTCTCGCGAATCGGGCAAAAGAAGTCTATTCTGTAGAGATAGTACCAGAGGCGAGTGAAGACAATGTCCGCAACCTCACAAAAAATAATATCAAAAATGTGACAGTGGTGAATGCACCAGTTGAAAAAGTCCTCGAAGAGTGGAAAAAAGAAGGAAAGTCTCCTGATGTCATCATCGTCGATCCTCCTCGTGCAGGTATGCATCCAGATGCTCCGGGTATACTTCGTGAGTTCTCACCCCAGGAAATCATCTATGTGAGTTGTAATCCAGCTACACTTGTTCGTGATATAGCACTTATCAGCCCAGCAGGGGAATACCGTGTTACAGATATCACTCCGGTTGATATGTTTCCTCATACGCACCATATAGAAGCAGTTGTGCGGATGGAAAGAGTCTCTTAAATTGCATAAAATGGCTCCCTCTCTATACTAGAGGGGTATTTTATTTCTTTTTTAATTTTCTATGGAACCTATTTTTATCATTCTTGGCTCTCTCATACCTTTTATACTTATTGCTCTCGTGGTTCTCCTTGCCATGTCGATACGGATTATTAATCAGTACGAGAAATGAGTCATATTTACACTCGGTAAATATTCTCGCATTGCTGAACCAGGTCTCAGATTTATCATCCCTTTTATCCAAACATGTACAAAAGTGGATATGCGAGAAAGAGCTGTCGATGTACCCTCTCAAGAGGCAATGACCAAAGATAATGTCTCGTTGACCATTAATGCTGTTCTCTATTTTGCTATAGATGATGCGATGAGGTCAGTGGTAAATGTTCGTGCGCTTGAATATGCTATCATGCAGTTTGCTCTCACAACTATGAGAAATATCGTTGGTCAGTTTGAGCTCGATGAGCTCCTCGCAAACAAAGAAGAAGCGAGCCGTAAGATAAAGGATATAGTTGATATAAAATCAGAAGCATGGGGTGTAGATATAAAATCTGTAGAACTCAAAGATCTCAATATTCCCGACTCTCTCAAACGGACGATGAGTAAACAGGCAGAAGCAGAGAGAGAAAAACGAGCAAAAATTATTGACGCTGAATGAGAGCTCATGGCTTCTGAAAAATTATCACAAGCTGCAGCAGTTCTCAGTGGTACACCAGGCGCTCTCCATCTCCGTACCCTCCAGTCTGTGAATGATATATCATCTGACCAATCAAACACAACTATATGGATGCTCCCTATTGAAGCCCTCAGAGCTATCGAAGGCATGGGCAATATGATTCATAAAATGGAAAATAAAAATAAGTAGTATATTTTATTAAAAAACTCCCCAGAAATTGGGGAGTTTTTTAAATGAGTATTTTTTTTATTGTGAGACATTTCCAATGAAATATAACTCCTTCATTTCCTTTGCTCCTTCAGAGTGCTTTGAGAACATCTGGGTTGCATCCTTACCACAGCCTCTAAGGATAGCATCACTACGATGTTTTGCTATAAAATCTGTCACATCATAGACTTTCTCTTCAATAATGAGCCAGCAAGAGAGACCATTTTTGTGTGTAGCTACTTCGTCTGCTGTATATGATTTTGAAGTTGGAGTAGTTGTTGTAGGTGCTACATCTGTAGGGACAGCTTGAGGTATAGTTACAGTACCAGGCGTCTCTGATGGTTGCTGAACCATAGTGTCATCTGGAGCCGCTTCTTCTACTGTTGTAGGTGCTACAGTTTTAGTACAAGCTGAGAATCACAGTACTGTCGTCATGAGGAGAGGTATGAGAATTTTTTTCATAAGATGAATAATAGGGAAATAAATGTAGTGGAAGTATAGCTTGCCATTTCCTTTTGCAAATATCTCACTCTTGACTCCACCATAAAAAAACTCTCCGCCTAGGCGGAGAGTTTTTTAGATGTTGTTTGTTCGGAGAATTACCAACGATTACCACCACCACCATTATCACGATTACCACCACCATTGTATCCACCACCTGCAGGACGCTCTTCTTTTGGACGAGCTTCATTAACAGTGATAACACGAGGACCGCGGTCATCTGAGATTTCTGTGACTCCGTTGTGTGCTGCAATAGCTGCATTTGCTTCTTCGTCTGTAGACATCTCTACAAGAGCGAAACCACGAGGTCGTCGTGTCTCTCTATCGAGAGGAATAAAAACATCAACTACTTCACCATTCTGAGAGAAAATTTCTCTGAGCTGGTCTGCTGTCACACGGTACGGAAGATTTCCGACAAAAAGGCGTTTGCCCATAACTGAAAAAAAGAAAAAATAAGTATCGACCCTGTTCGCCTCTTCGCGGTAAATCCACTACTAACGACATAACACTGACGATGTGCACAGTATAGTATACCTTTTGATAAAGTAAAGAAGAAAGCTCTACAACACTACTTATTTTTACTTTTTTTCAGTTACCTGAGCATTGAAAAACAGTTTTACTGAACGCTTGATGACATCGATAATACCTCTATTGAGTTCCCTATTTTCGTCTACTTGATTATTCATAACGCCGAGGAGGATATGAGAAGGATAGGTTCTCTCATGGTTTTCATAGAGTGACAGAGCTGTATTTGTAGTGCGATGAGAGAGTGCACTTTCTGTAGCTATCTTACTGTTATAGTTACGTAGGGTATTACTCCAGTCGGATACACTATATATATTTGTTTCCGCTGTTCAGAGTACTCCTATATTATTTTGAGCATTTTGACCGTAATAGTAGAGATACATATCATAACCACATTGCTCATAAGTCATGGAGTCGAGGAGATCTTTGTAATTATATATTTTATCTCATTCACGAGGTTCCATACATTTTTTTTCTTTCATTTTTCCTGCAAGTGTCTGATTGGTTTGTTCTAATATTTTTTTCGATCGGTCAGGGATGTCATAGTCATCCATGATTGACTTATGAAGTTCGTACTTTGATTTCATTGTAGCACAATTGAGTATGCTATTTTGGGTATCTTCATAGATTTTTCTGAGATCTTCAAATTTTGGAGCTTCTTCTTTTGTGAGGTCAGGGTATTTGCTGGGATCATGATTTTTTATGAGCTGTTTTTCTGGTGTGAGATAGTCTGATTTATCTACCCTTGGTGATTTTCCGAGACAGAAATT
>JAGOOR010000030.1 GCA_017992415.1 Candidatus Altimarinota bacterium | reverse complement strand
ATGATCCGAGATTGGGGACATGGTCCAGCGAGGAGTGACATGGGTGAACCTGGTATGGCCGATGATATCCTCTTCTATATAACATTTGTACAAGCTGGATACCATAGATATGTTGAACCATGCAGAGAGTTTGCAGACCTCGTTGTGGACAATAATGAATGGATTCATACAGGCAAGCAACCGAAAATGGTTGATATTGCTTGTAATTATTTGCGAGGCAAGTTTGATTTTTAGGAAATCTTCATAGTATGAAGCCATGAAATTTGACCTTACAAATCTCGTTGAGGAAAGTAAATCCATAGAAGCACTTCTCGCTGATGGGGATATTTTTAATGATCAAAAAAAACTCAGAGAAACAATGATTCGCAAGAAATTTCTCGATGCTATCGTAAATCTCTATACAGAGCTCCAGAAATCAAATGATGACCTTGAAGAAGGTAAAAAAATGCTCCAAAATGAATCTGATGAAGAACTCCGTGAAATGGCAAAAATGGAAGTATCTTCTCTCGAAGAAAAAATACCACAACTTGAGGAAAAACTAAAAATTGCACTGATCCCTCCAGATCCAAATGATGAAAAAAATGTCATGCTCGAAGTGCGTGCTGGTGCTGGTGGGGATGAGGCAGGATTATTTGCTCATGAACTTGTCGAATGCTACAAACTCTTTGCGACAAAAAATCACTTTCAAATCGAAATCCTCTCGGAGTCAAAGAGTGATGCAGGAGGTATACGAGAAGTTATCATGAAAGTCTCTGGAGATGGTGCTTATTCAAAGTTTAAATTTGAAGGAGGAACGCATCGTGTACAGCGTATCCCCGAGACGGAAAACAAGGGACGAGTCCATACAAGTACAGTTACAGTAGCCATACTCCCCGAAGTTGATGAGCTCGAAGTGGTAATTCGCGATGAAGACCTCGATATATCCTACAGTAGAGCTGGATGAGCTGGTGGTCAACATGTCAATAAGACAGAATCAGCTGTACGCATGGTACATACTCCTACTGGAATAGTCGTTGAATGTCAGGATGAGAGGTCTCAGCTCAAGAATCGTGAAAAAGCCCTTCATATTCTGCGTTCTCGAGTCTATGCATTTGAAGAAGCAAAAAGAAATAAAGAACTCGGTGCAGCTAGGCTCGCACAGGTGGGGACTGGTGACAGGAGCGAAAAAATACGAACTTATAATTTCCCACAAGACAGAGTAACAGATCATCGAATAGGAGAAAGTTTTTCAAACCTCCCCTCTATTATGCTCGGAAATATTGATGACATCGTGATGATGCTCGGTACTCATGAACAGACTGAAAAACTTCAAAAAGTATCTGGTTCTGATGTTGCATAGTGGATAAAAAAAATATAATCAATCTATGTTTGAATTCCTCAAAAAACCCCACCACCCTGACCTCAGTCAAAATACAGATAGAGAGATACCCATCGAATCAACCGATGAGCCTCATGGAGAAGATGTCGGACAGATAGCTGTTGATATATTAGAGACTCAAGAGTGATACCTGGTTATTGCCCCTCTTGCTGGAGTACCCCGAAGTGATGTTGATGTCACTATCTCACGAAATGTACTTACAATTTCTGGGAATAGACCAGAGCCTGAGATATATACCGAGGCATACAAAATTCCCGTCAAAGAATGTTTCTATGGTGCGTTTTCTCGCTCTATAATCCTTCCTGAAAATCTAGCTCTCGATACTATCCGTGCGACCATAGAACGCGGTATGCTCATAATCACTATCCCCTACCTCATAATCGATGCACGAACTGTAAAAGTAGAACACATAGAAGACATCGAAGAATAAAATTATGTTTCCAAGAAAATCAAAAGACAAAATAAAAAAAATGGATGTACTTATAACGAGTGTTGTGTTGTGAACAATTATAGCTGGGGCATTTTGACTCAAGAAAAAAAGAGAAGAGATCCCAAAACAGAAAAAATCACTCCTCCGTAATATTTTTTCTATTTTTTTATGAAAATAAAATATCTCACATTTTTTCTTCTCATAGCCTCTTTCTGAATATTTGCAGAGAGTTGTGAATATCTGAAAATTCCAAAGAATAATGATCTCGAAATGAACGAAGAGTGACGATTCAATTATGAATATGCTTACCAGCTCTGCCTGCTCAATACTCCTATCCACGAAGATATCATAAAACATATACGCACTGTGCGCGATACAGAATGAAAAAAAATATGAGAAATGGTCAGCGATGTTGGGAATACTTTTTGCCGTGGCTATTTCTGAGATTGTAATGAAGAATCATTTTATGGAAAATTTCTCAATTCTTGTGAAGAGGCGCGATCCAAAACTCGTGAAATACTTGTACAAAACAAAACACCTGAAACCGTCAATTCTGAACTTATCTGATTTAGTTATTCCAGTTGTCCTTCTCTCGCTGAGAGCTATATCACAGCCTATAAAGAAGTAGCTATGGAAGAAGTAGCTCGTTATCATTCAAAAGAAATAGAGACATCAAATTATAAATATCTCAAAGCTGCTCATGAAAAGTGGGACAAACTCTCTGATTCTATGAATACTTTTGCAAAACTCGTTAGCAACTGGTCAAAATCTGTCCAAGGCTTCACGAAAGAAATCTTTCTCTGATGAATGGTATAAAAGCAAAAAAACATCTCTGACAAAACTTCCTCAAAAATTCTAAAATATTGGAGATAATAGTGGGAGACGCCTCTCTCGAGAATATTCATACGATAGAGGTATGACCTGGCCCTGGTGACCTCACACGGGAAATACTTAATCGAAATCCACTATCTACAACGCTTATTGAGCTCGATTCTGATATGATACCACTTATCCAAAATCGATTTCAGGGATATCATTTTACTGTCTATCAAAATGATGTTCTCAATATAAATATAACTCATGGGGATTCTTCTAATCTTAAAAAAGGAATACATGTTATCAGAGATAGTAAGATTATCACTCTTCCTCAATACAATATCTATGGAAACATCCCCTACTACATAACTTCCCCTATACTTCATCATTTTTTCTATGATGTTGAATTGTCTCCTGAGGTTGCCACCTTTACTATGCAAAAAGAAGTAGCAAATAGAATACTTGATACCAAAAATCATACAGTACTCTCACTCTCTTGTCAGCTGGTTTCGAAAGTTGAAAAAGTTTGTGATATTAGTCCTCACAACTTTACCCCTGTGCCAAAAGTCTGGTCAACTTGTCTCAGATTCACAAAAATAGAATCACCAACAACGGAAGACCCCAAAAAGATACTCTGACTTATAAAAAAATGATTCTTGCAGAAGAGAAAGAAACTCACCTCAAATCTCATACACTCTGGATATTCTCATGAACAAATTTCTGCAGTATTTCAAAAATTAGATTTATCTGAAAATATACGCGCTGAGGAGCTCTCTCTAGAACAGTGGAAGACTCTCTATGCTAATATCAAATAAATCCTTAAACTCCTAATTTTTCTCGGAGTGAGAAAACATCGCTCATGAGTCTCTGATCTTTTTTGAGAAGAAGTTCTAATTTTTTGCATGAATACATCACGGCAGAATGTTCTCTTCCGTTAAATATATTTCCTATTCTCTCATAAGTATACCGAAGCTTATTCTTGAGAAGGTACATAGCAACCTGTCTCGGAATCATGAGATCACGAGATCTACTATTGCCTAGTACTGATTCCTGATCTACACCAAAATAATCACTCACAGCCTGGATAACCTCATCATAAGATACTGAGCGAAGAATATTTTTTATTCCATTCTCTTTGCTTCCAATCTGTGAATGCTTGATTCCAAGGCGAGTAAAACGAGACCCAATAGACTCTATAGTAGGCATACACCCGTCGAGTTCATATTCAGCAATCATCTGATTGAGTATACCCTCTATTTCTCGGACATTTTTCCCCATATTATATGCTATATACTCACCCACTTCTTGAGGCATGATGAATTCTCTTTCTCGTGCTTTCTGCTGTATGATAGCAAGTCGTGTCTCAAAATCAGGAACATCAATATCAACCATGATTCCCCACTCAAAACGACTTACCAATCTTGGTTCAATTTCTGTGAGTTCTTTTGGTGGACAATCTGAGCTCAGAATAATCTGCTTACCCGCATCATAGAGTATGTTGAAAAGCGTGTAAATCTCCTCTTGGGTTCCTTTTTTTCCTGCGAGAAATTGTATATCATCAACCAGGAGGACATCGATTGTTCGGAAACGAGCTCGCATTTGATCAATTTTTCGTTCCTTAACAGCATTTACATACTCAGAAACAAACTGGTCAGAAGTAATATATACTACTTTCTTTTCAGGATATTTCTTTTTTATCTCTAGAGCTGTTCACTGGAGTAGGTGAGTTTTACCGAGACCAACCTCAGAATAGAGAAAAAGTGGGTTATAATTAAAACCCGGCTTTCGAACAACTGCATCACATGCAGAATAAGCAAGCTGATTGCTAGGTCCTACAACAAAGTGATTCAAATCAAATCTTGATGAAAAATCCTCTTTTCCCTGATTTTGAGCGATTATTTTTTCCTTTTTTTCTTTGGTACTCTGAGCCTGAACCCCTTTAAATAGTTTTCTACAGTCTATTACCTGTGTATACGAAGGGTTTTCTATGTTTTTATCCACAACTACCTCTACCTTCTTCACTTCTGGCCATATCTGTATAGCAGTGCTCGTCAGGATATCTCCAAAACGAAAGCCCATATTATCTCGTATAAACTCTGAAACAACTCCAATCACAACTGTGTCACCCTGGCATTCAACTATACTCACCTTCTGAAAATAGGTCAAAAAATCTTGCTTTCGAAGGGCTCCAACGAGGAGCTGACAAAAGTTCTGAAGTTGTGGTAATGCAGAGAGATGTGTCATGTACTCATTATGTTTTTCGAAAAACTAAAGTCAAAGAAAAAACGCCTTGATTTTATGTGTATATACCTTTGCCTGTCTGCAAGGTGTTTTCACTAAATTGACATAAAAATAATTAATTTTATTAACTACCATAAATACTATTTTTTGTAAAATTACAATTGCCTAAAAAACTGAAAATGTATTTTCATGAAAAATAATTATACTTCTGCATATTTTTAAACGATATTTATGCAAAAAAAGGCGCTTATTTTCGGAAATCTACTACTTATTTTATGACTCATTTTTGTCTATAATTTTTCATCAAAAAACACCATAGAAAAGAGTAAAAGTGAGGTTACAATTTTTACTCTAGACCCCCTCCTAGGCATACACGCCAAGATGATTACTGCCGATGATAAAAATATCTATATACCTACTCGCCGAGGCCTGTCCCGTGAAGACTTAAATAAGCTCAATAAATCAGATATTATTCTCAGCTCCCAGCTCCTCTCTGAAAGTGAAATATGAAAAGAATTACAGAACTACAAAGGACTCTATGTAACGATACCTCCATTTGATAACACAAAAACTCATTCTCTTACCACCCTTACTCGGCAAATAGAACTCATCAGGGATACATTGTCAGATATTACTCCATCACATAGAGGATTTTATTATGATAACGCTGGAAATTATATTCACCTACTTGATACTACTTTTAATGGTCTCAGAACGAGAATAAATAAGTATACTGCCTCTCCCTTTATAACAGTAGGTGATAATCTCAATAATTTCCTCTCCGCACTTAAGATAGAGAAATATCATCTCCAGAATTATACAACTATGGAAGAACTCAACTCTGATAAGTTTGTAGAAGAAAAAGATATAAAATATATATTTTTCAGTGGCCTTCCCCAAGAAAGTGAAATAAAAAAAATACAGAAAAAATATCCAACAGTTACAATCTATAGATTACCTAATCTAGCAGATGACACTTCTCGGTGGGGCTACATACGATTTGTAGAAAAAATCATGAATGATTTTGTCGCTGCCTTTGATACTTATGATTAATTCCTAGTGGTGATCGTCTGCATGAGAGTCATCATGAATCATTTCATGCGGAATGACTGAATCAAGACTTTTTTTGGAAAACATTTCATTAGATTTTGCATAGACTAAGCCTCCTATAAGGAGCATGCGACTTATCCAGTGTGAAAAAATAATTTTATAAAATGCCAATAAAAAAGAAATAATTATAACAACATTTGTCTTAGCTGTCAGCCAGGCAAAAAATTGCGAATTCTGGAAATAAATATACTCATTGAGAGGTTTTGGAATAAGTACTACATCTCCAAAAACTCCTGAATTGTTTGAGAGGAGAGCAAATAATACGGCTCAAAAAGAAACAAAAAAGGCTGAAAGAACAATTGTTTTAAAAAAGAACCAGAAAGTTCCTCGTATAACACCCGATACATTGAGTCAGAGAGTAACTGGAGTAACAAAAAAAAGTACAAGTGCTGATCATTTTGCTAACCACAGTAGTGTTCCTCTATTATCTACGAGCCAATTTCAAAAAAAGGAAACCCGTGTTATCTCTGGTGAGACAAATGTCATCTCATGAACAAAAAGATAAAGCCCTAACCCTAATAGTGCTCAAAAGAGTGATTCGTAAACCTTATGCGGTCCGAATAAAAAGAAAACAACAAGTGTTATAACATACAAGAGTATGAATAGGCCATCTGCAGAATTTGTGAGTCCGTCAAACATATTGAAAATTAACTAAACTCCTCTAATACTAAAAAAATGGAATATCAACACGGCACAAGCGCACAAGAGAACAAAAACACCTATCATCAAAATAGTAGAGATGAGTTTTTCTCTCTGGTATTTTCATTCTATGTCTCTCTTAGTTTGAGCAAGTCTATCGAGGTCATGGAGTCGGCTAGAGTTCGCTTCTTCTAGTGCTATCATAGCCTTCTTATGATCAAGTTTCGGTACAGTATTTATCATGTCTGACTCCATTTTTCAGAGCTTAAAGGTGAGCTCCTGGATTAGAACATCTTTATCTCGTATAATTTTTTCGAGAGTTCTCAATATTTCATTTTGTGCTTCTCGTGGATCATACCCCGTACTTGCTACAAGTGTTGGCTTTGGAGCTATCACCTCATAATCAGTCTGTGCCCCTCCTCATTTTACCTGAGTAACATCTTCTTTGTGAAGCATTATAACTTTTCAGTCTCGTTTCGTACGAATCTTACCGGACTGAATATAGCGATCGATAGTGCGTGTAGAGACGCCTATAACTTTGGAAGCGTCTTCTCGAGTAAGAGTAAAAACCATAAAAATAAGAGAGAGTAATGAGTATGATTCTAGGAGCATGTTTTTCTTTGCAAGGGAAAAAACTTGCAAAATAGAGAACCTCTCTGGAGTATGTCTTCATCTATCATTAAGAACAAAATATGAATTAGACTCTTCTAAAATAATTCTATAATGTCGCCATGAAAAAGAAAATAGCTATCATCGGTGCTGGTCCCGGTGGACTTACTGCTGCAATGATTCTCTCAAAAAGAGGATACCATGTTGATGTTTATGAAAAAGAAGGGCACGTTGGCGGCAGGAATAGCCGCCTCACACTCAAGGACTCATATCATTTTGATGTAGGTCCCACTTTTCTCCTCATGAAGGATATTCTGGATGAGGTATTTGAATTTGCATGAGCAAAATCAAGTGATTACCTCAATTTTCACAAAATTGATCCGATGTATGAACTTCATTTTGCAGATAAAACTGTTCCTATGACAAGTGACCATGCTGCTATGCGGGAAATAATATCTCATATGTTTCCTGGAGAAGAAAAATGATTTGATCGGTATATCGCTTATGAAGAAAAAAGGCTCAAACGAATGTATCCCTGTCTCAAGGCAGATTATGGAAATTTATGAAGTATTCTCAAAAATTCTTGGAACCTTCTAAGAGTTCTCCCTTATCTCTCACTGGGTAAATCAATTTATGAAGTCCTTGGTCAATATTTCAAGTCAGAAGAATTAAAGCTCTGTTTTACATTTCAAGCGAAATATCTCGGCATGTCTCCTTGGAATTGTCCTGGTTTCTTTTCTATGCTCGCCTATGCAGAACATAAATATGGCATCTATCATACAACTGGCTGACTCTCAGTAATATCTGAGGCTATGAAAAAAGTAGCAGAAAAAAATGGTGCAAAAATCTATCTCAATACACCTATTAAAAAAGTAGTCACAGAAAATAAAAAAACATGTGGTATCGAGCTCGAAAATTGAGAAAAAATTACCTACGACTCTGTTATTATCAATGCTGATTTTTGATATGCTATGACTCACCTCTTTGATGAATGAGATGTAGAGAAATACAATAAAAAAAATCTCGAGAAAAAATGATTCTCATGTTCTACCTATATGGTCTACTTGGCCCTTGATAAAATCTATGACATACCGTTTCATTCCATATATTTTGCAGATAAATATAGAGAAAATCTCCAGGTCATCCATGATTTTGGGGAAATCGATAAAAATGATTTTTCTTTCTATGTCCGAAATGCCTCCGTT
>JAGOOR010000029.1:1992-8551 GCA_017992415.1 Candidatus Altimarinota bacterium | reverse complement strand
ATGAGATCTGAGATACCTTGTACACCATTTGTGAGGACTTCATCGACAATGCGGAATGCATCGAGGAGTGGAGTTTTCTTATCTATGATTGTGAGAATTCTATCATTGGGAATAGTGATGAGTGTATCAACCTTTGACTTCAGTACATCATACGCTTCGAGTGCTTGATTATTTCGACGCTGACCTTCGAATGCAAATGGTTTTGTAACAACACCGACAACGAGCACTCCCATATCCTTGGCAACTTCAGCGACAACAGGAGCAGAACCAGAACCAGTACCTCCGCCGAGACCACAAGTGACGAATACCATATCAGCACCTGCGAGCATCTCACGAATATCATCGATTGATTCTTCCGCAGCTTTTTTACCCTTTTCTGGATCTCCACCGGCACCGAGACCTCGTGTTACCGTCGGCCCGATACTCATCTTTGTTGGAGCAAGAGAATTGTAGATCGCCTGATTGTCAGTATTGATAGAGATAAAATCAACTCCAGATAAACCGCTCTCAATCATACGATTGATAGTATTCTGACCAGCACCTCCACAACCAACAACCTTGATACTTGCTACGGGAGATATCATTTTTGATACATTTACTTCTTCTGGCTGAGAAGGAGTGTCTTTGAGGAAAAGACCTTTGAGAGAACCACTACTACTCTTTGAAGAGGTAGATGATTTTCGTGTTGATTTTACTGGTGGCATATGAATGAAATTAAAAAAGAAGAATTAATGAAGAACAATTATGGAAGCAGAAACTTGAAAAACTTTTTCGCAGATTCTTTGACGCCTCCGAGCGAAGCTCCAATTGACATGCGTCCACGACCAAATCAACCTGACCTCTGTGAGAGAAGAAGTGCTCCAACTGCTGAAGCAAATCCTGGGTCTGAAACTGATGTACCGGTGACGAATTCTTGATCTTCTGGAAATCCTATAGTACATGGGAGGCGGAGTTCTGATTTTGCGAGGTCGATGAGATTGCGAGCTTTTGACCCACCACCGACGAAGACAGCACCCTCTGGGAGCATACCATCACGACCGAGATGTTTGAGCTCTGCATTCACGAGTGAGAGAATTTCCTTGTAACGAGCTTGAGCGATTTGTGCGAGATAGAGCTTTGAAACAGTTTCTGTTTCTTTTTTATCTATACGACTCAGAACGATATCCTCGTCTTTTGCTTTTGGTTGATCACAGAATGTGAGGTCGACATAATCAGTTTTGAGTTTTTCTGCTATGTCTACAGATACTCGTACTCCGAGAGCAATATCCGATGTGACATATTCACCACCAACTGGAATAATACATGCATGACGAAGAACCCCTTCTTCATAGACTGCGAGACCAGTACATGATGAACCAATATCGACACAGACAACTCCGAGTTCTTTCTGGCGACGAGAGAGAACCGCTTCTGGAGAAGTGAGAAGTGATGGAAATACATCGACGACATCGATACCGACATCCTTGAATCCTTTTCGGACATTATTGAGTGCTGCAGTTGGAACTGTAAAAATATGAGCTGTGACTTCGAGTTTTTTTGCACTCATACCAACTGGTGATTTCACATAGTGTTCGAGATCGACAGAGAAAGATTCTGGAATTATTTTGAGGACCGTCTGATTGGTAAGAGTAATACCATTTTGTGCCATGTCGAGGACACGATTTACATCATCTTGAGTTATTTCATTTGATGGAATAGCAATCATTCCCTTGTTGCTATGAATCTGGATACCAGTTCCAGAGAGACAGATGCCTACATGAGGAAACTGTTGTCCTGCCATATTCTCAGCTTCTGTGAGAGATTCGTCGAGATTTTTCTTGAATTCCTCCATATCGAGGATGACACCTTTTCGAACTCCATCTGATTTTACAACACCAGCTCCCAGGATATTGAGTTTAGGTCTATTAGGATTTGCGGGATCAACGATAAATGATCCAACGAGAGTTTTGATGCGAGAACTTCACACATCGACGAGGGCGACGAGGTCACTAGCGGCCATTGAATGTTAGTTAGAAATTAAGTGAGTACAATTTTTATTCGGGCGGGATGTTGTGAGTTATGCTATTTTTTTATAAAATATGCATAAACATCAACAAAACGACCTACTTATTCTAGGAAAATTGAGGGTCTTTGCAAACCCAATACACCCTATTTTTTTTATAATATAAAATATTTATTTGTCTATTTTTCATAGAATATTCTTCATGAAAAGTACTCTAAAAAAAATCAAAATACTTCCAATACCTTTGTCCTCCTTATTCCTTTTTTCATAAAAATATATAGAGACATATATACGCCATAAATCAAACATTTATAACTACCTCTATTGGTAAAACACTCTGAAATATGGCATTATAATACTCTATTAAACAGTTTAATTATGGCTGAAAAAGTAAAAGTAGACATCAATATCCCCATTGAGGAACGCATCAAAGCTGCGAAAGGTGCCAAAATCGGTGATAATCTCGTGAATCCTCTTGAGCGAAAACTCTACGATGATATCGTCACGGAACACGGTTCTGTCATGGCCGATACCCATGAGACCATGAATCAAGACTTCCTCAATCTCATTGAAGATGTCTGAGATGTCTCTGAAGGAAATCAGGCAAGGCTCGGAAAAGTAGCAGAAATGCTGGGCGTCACACTCGAAAAGAGGGACGATGCTCTCCAGATGAGCTACAAACTCTTTCAGGAAATTCTCAAATTCCAAAAAGAACACGACATGAAGCTCACGGGGATCATTGACGATACTCTCTATCAAGCTCTCAAGAAACATACAGAAGCTCCAAAGCTAGCAAAAATCGAGAAAAAACCAGAAGCAAATACACCTGAGAAAACTCCACCGAGAGATCTTCCTGCAAAATGATCCGTGGATGCCCCTACATCTTCCGTTCCTCCTTCTACATACCCCACAAAACCAGATCCTCTAGAGAAAACCACGCCGGTAGAGATCCCTGTGGCAATTGGGAAAAAATATGAGGGTGATGAGTGAAGAATTTCTGCGCCTCCAGTTCCGAATACAACCATAAAGACCTCAGCAGCTCAAAATACTCCTGTTCAACCAACATCAAATACAGCTGAAAAACCAACAATACAAGCTGTTCCTATCGAGGAAGCCACAATAAAGGAAGAAGAAGTAAAAAAAGTAATTTCCGAGGAAGGCAAAAAACTCTGAATCACCATTAATGGTCTCGAGATTTCCGAAAGTCCGCTTGGGAAAGAAATAGTGGATATGATTATTTATTATGAATGACCTGGTGGAAGACGGAAAAAAGATGTTGGCAACACTTTTGAGATATGAGGTGGTATAAATACTGGTTCTTCTGTGGAAGAAAAAAAATATGCTCTTGGTGATAACTACAGCGAATGGAATGCTGATTTTATACCAAAAGAAAATGTACGCGAATGTGTCCTCAGACTCCTCAATGTGCGCATTGCTCTAACAAAAAAATCATGTGCAGATAAGTGAGTAGACTTTGATGCACTACCACAAAATGTAAAAGGTGTCCTCGTGGATCTCCACTACAACATGCCCAATAATATCAATCAATTTACCAAATTCTGGACAGCAATTAAAGAACAAAATTGGCAAGAAGCTGGTAAACAACTCGTCGATAATGGAAATGGTAGTCCTAGCGGCTATCTCAGTCAGGTGGCAGGAAGAGCCTATGCAAATGCTCTCATGCTCGCAAATGGAGATACAAACTACAGAGAATACAAACAAGAAGCTGAAAAAATCAGTGGCGGAGCAAATCTCCTCAATCAGTACAACCAAAAAGTGGGTGAATATGGTAGGAAAGTTGGTATGTGAGAACGAAAAGAAATCGTCACAAATGCACAAAATGCAGGTGACATAATCAGTCAAACAACATCAGATGATGTACTCAAAACGAAGTGAAGCACACAGAGTGTTATCAAAATACTGGATAAATATATTGCCGAACACCCTGGAGAAAGGAACGCTCTTATCGCTGGACTCTCCGAGAAAGTTGGAAATTTCTCACGACCTCTACAAAATTCAGCAGAAATATGAGCATTTCAACAGCTTGTCTACCTGACAAATCCTGAAGCCTTCAAAGAGCTTGTTTATATTGATGGTGAGTACGGTGGGAAAACCGAAGCAGCTTTTGTACGAGAAGCATTTTCTCTGTGAGGCTGGCAAGAGAAAATTGAGTGAGTAAATGGGCTCCTTTCAAAAAATCCAGCAGATATATCGACCTATATCGTATGACTTAACAATTTTGAGAAAGGGCTCCTCCAGAGACATTATGCAGGAACAATTTGCGATGCTAATTCTAATTCTACAGATATCAAAAAAGCACAGCTATGATTAGCTCTTTCCGGTGTCAATCTAGCAGTTGACGGTGTATGGAATGATCAAATGCGGGAACTTCTCGAATATCCAGAACTTGCAAAATCACTCGGAAATTTTGTAGAAAATAATTACTGAAGTTATGGTGGCGGAGCGTTCTCTTGTGGCGCCTCGGTCGGTAGGATGCTCAATGGATTTGGAATACAGGGGCTCCCCCAGAGTGATAGGCATGGTAAAAACTGGGACGAATTTCTCGATGCTCGACTAGATCAATTTACAAAAGTAGAAATCAATTCTCCCGACGATGCACGACCAGGTGGAATCCTCTGCTATAATGGTGGTGGAGGTGGTAGTCGTAGTTATATGGCAAAACAATTTGGTCATGTAGAAGTTAAAGGATCAAATGGTAAATACTATTATTATAACGAAAGTGATCATTGGGGCGGTTCTGCCGGAGCAAATCTCAAAAATAGTGAATTTTGTGGCCATGTTTATTACCCTCGTAGGAAAGAGGCTTAGTCCAGAAAAAATACAGTTTCCCTTTTAAGCGTATTCAAGTTGAAAAATTCCAGAAAGTACTACACTTTCAGGTATGCCCAGGTGGTGAAATGGTAGACACGAGGGACTTAAAATCCCTTACCGCAAGGTGTGCCGGTTCGATCCCGGCCCTGGGCACCATTCTTCGCTCTACGAGCTACGAATGGCACGGCCATGAGTAAGCAAGTAGCGTAGCGAAGAATGCCCTGCATAGCTCGTAGAGCGAAGCATGGGCAATGAAAAATGAAACATCTCGTCATTCCGTGCAAGTTTTTCCATAGACGAAGTCTGGGAAAAACGCGACACGGAATCCAGGACAGCTACTTCGCGAAGCGACCTTAATGTATACAAATAATAAAAGACTTATATAATTCACCTGGATTCCGGCTCAAATATTTCCCCGCTAACGCGATGAAAATATCCGTCCGGAATGACGGAAACTACTTTTTCTCTTATCATTATGAACCCTACTCTGATAAAACTCGCTCAATTCGTCGCTCGACGACCAAAAGATGGCACCATTCGTCTCATGCATATCATCACAGGATTCATCATCATAGGACTCCTCTGGTGGTCACAGGATAGGTCAGTCATAGATGTCCCCTTTATGGGAGTTCAATCTCCAGAAACAGAGAAAAAAATCGAGTATGCTCTCATGATTCTCTGACTCTTTTTTATCGTACGAGGAATCATCACTGCTTGTATGATACGGCAAAAATTACTCCGCTGGAAACAAGCTCTCCATGGTCTTGCCCTGATCATCGTCGGAGGACCAATGATGGATCCATTTGTACGAAGTATTATTACTCCTGAGACAACCACTACTGGAGGATTTCAGATAGATACAACGGTTGCTCCTATAGTGGAAATGAGCTGGCATCCTGGAATTTTCTTAGTATTACTCGGAATATTCTGGATCTTCGTGGGAATGACAGGAAAAGGAACAACCAGTAAATGTATCAGATACGGAGAAGTGGTCAAAAAAATTCGAGTATAATTTCCAATGAAAAAACTCCGTGTTATCTTCTTCTGAACGCCCTGACTCTCTGCAGAAATATTGAGGTATCTTCTTAAACAAAACGACATAGTAGAAATCGTATGAGTGGTGACCAACCCCGATAAAATCGGTGGAAGAGGACATCAGGTCATGTCATCAAGTGTCGCTCAATTAGCCCGTGAAAAAAACCTCCACCTCCTACAACCCGAGAAAATCAGAGATACAATTTTTCTCGATACTATCAGAAATCTCAATCCAGATATCTGTCTCGTCGTCGCTTATGGAAAGATATTGCCACAGGTTCTTCTCGATATTCCTGCTATGGGTTTTCTCAATGTCCACACTTCCCTTCTGCCAAAGTACCGATGAGCCGCTCCTATACAGCATGCACTACTCGCATGAGAAAAAGTAACTGGCCTTACAATCCAACAGATGGCACTCTGAATGGATGAAGGTGATATCCTCGTGCAGGAAAAATGGAACATAACACCCGAGGATACGACAGGCACACTTTTTGCAAAGACGGGAGAGAGGGCTGGTCCACTTCTCATACAGGCATTGGAATGACTCATTGCTCAAGATATCACTCCCCTTCCTCAAGACCATGAAGAGGCTACTTATACCAAAATGATCGAAAAAAAAGACGGAGAACTCCAATTATCATGGACCATCGATGAAGCACATAATGCATGGCAAGCATACACGCCGTGGCC
>JAGOOR010000029.1:0-1892 GCA_017992415.1 Candidatus Altimarinota bacterium | reverse complement strand
ATCATCCTCGAAGAAGTGCATCCTGCTGGGAAAAAACCTATGACTGGAGAAGAATTCGTGAGAGGATTTATGAAGACTTAGCGAACTGGTGTCGGAGTGTATACGCCAGTTTCTGTATCAAGTGTATAAGTCACTGTTGTCTTACCTCATTGATCCGATAACACATCCCCAACGGCAGTACCAGCGATATCATAGAAGGATGTAGTTTTTGCTTCAATGGTTTGCTGAACACGGTCAGCATCAGATATCACGCCCCATTCACCTCTACATAATTCCCAATCTTGATTGGTACAGAGGCTATAAAATTTTTCAGAAAGAAGTGGCCAGGCTATATACCCGATAAATGCTATACAGATAATCACAACTACCCACCAGAATATGAGACGGATAAAGCGACGAAGGAAGGCAATCATAGATTATTCTTGTTCCCCGAAGAGGTCAGAAATAGTAGTGTTCACTTTGAGAGCTTGTCGGACCTGAGTCACATCACTATCATTGATTTGTCATTCTACAGGAGTCATGCCATCCCCAGCAATTGAGAAATTCGTAGGAAGAGGTCCGTTCATGAAATTCACTTCCGCACGAACATTTACTTCCTTTCCTGTGTGAGGGCAACGAATGAGGAGGTCAACACCTTGATTATTGAGAGACACAATAGAAACATGATTTTCGCTAATTTTCGCCCCCTGGTTCTGATGATTGTAGTTCTGGATAGTTGATTCGATGATGGTTTTGAGGATGAGGAAATTCATAAATAGTGTGAGTAAAAACTAGAGTCAGTATACACCTCTTGAGACTAAAAAGCAACTCTTTTGGTGTCTGTAATTATAGTGATTATGCGAGTTTTGCAACCACTCTCTCTATCCTGGCAATAGCCTTTTCCAGACCGAGAATCTCTGTCATCTCAAATGCTCCAGGAGAAAACTCTTTTCCAGTGAGAGCGACACGCAGAGGCCAGAGAATCTGACCATTTTTCTTCCCTGCTTCTGCGATTTTAGGAATAATATATTCTTTTATTTTTTCCCTAAGAGACATTTCCGATCAATTAAGAAATCACGGTCATTGCACATCCTTCATAAGTTCGAGACCGAATTCTAAAGATTCTTTGGCATCTATAAGATTATTAATCCCCATTTTCTCAGATAAAAGTAAATTAATATCAACTTCTGGTTCAGAATAAAAAGGAGTGGAGAGTTCAATAAAATCTTCTAGGGTTTGCATTCTATTTCTAACTTCCATGGCTACACTTGTGTTGTACAGAAGTTCTGACTCCTTTGGTAATAATTTTTCCTGGTAAAAATCATGATGATATTTATCCAAATATTCTCTCAAAACTTTATACAGCTCGTCTGGGTGTAGAGCGTTTATATATTTTGAATTCATCCATTTGAGTTTCTCCGGATCAAAAATACCATTCGCAATCTGGAGTCCTCAAAGAGAAAATGCCTCGATGAGTTCTGGAAGTGAGAAAATCTCCTGCGTTGTCTTGGAATTCCACCCAATCAGGGCTATATAGTTGAGAAGTGCTTCCTTGAGATATCATTTTTCGAGGAATTGGCTCACATGCGTATCACCGTTGCGTTTTGAGAGCTTTTTTCTATCAGCTCAGAGGATAACCGAGAGATGATAAAATTCTGGAGCTTCCCAGCCAAACATACGGTAGAGAAGAACATGTTTTGGAGTGCTCGGGAGCCATTCATCCCCGCGTAATACATGTGTAATTTTCATGAGATGATCGTCCACTGCCATCGCGAGGTGATAGGTTGGGAATCCGTCAGTTTTCATGAGGACTTGGTCATCGATGTCCGCAGATGGAACTGATATTTTTCCCTTGAGTCCATCAATAAAAGTAATGTTCTCCCCTTTTGGAATCTTCATACGGATGACAAATT
>JAGOOR010000005.1 GCA_017992415.1 Candidatus Altimarinota bacterium | reverse complement strand
GAGCTTCAGCTGGAACAGCAGGGGATGATGCCCCTGAGAGAATCCATGCTGCATGAGTATCTACTTGTCTCTCTGGTGGAACCACTATCGTTACTGTGAGGTGTGGATAATTTGTCACAAGAAGCTGCGACATACCCTCTAGTGATCCATACGCGTCACCATCTGGTGCCCGATGCGCTATGAGGGCTACATGATTTAGTGATGAGAGTTTTTCAGCGAGTTCGTGTGTAAATGAAGAGAGAGATGACATGTGAGAAATATAGAGGAAAATGGAGGAAAGGCAATTCATCCTTCGTAGTTCTCTGGACAAAATTCCCCTACTACGGAGAACGGGAATAAAGAGGTCTAAGCGACCTCTTTATTTTTTGTATGAAATAATTAGTTTCTCGGGAGAGTTGATTTATTTTTAGCAACAAAGAACCACCAAGTGTTGAGCAGTGCGAGGAGTCAGAGAAGTATCCAGAGAAGTGTGTATGATGTTTTCTCTACTGGAACTCATCCACCTTGGTCAAGAGTTGCATCAGCGGGATTGAATGATTCTTCTGCTACTGACTCTTCAGCTGGTTCACCACCACCCTGATCAAGTGTTGCATCGGCAGGATTAAATCCTGTACCAGTCGTTCCACCTGTTCCGCCAGTTCCACCTGTTCCCGGATTAGGGTTTGTGGTTGGAGTCTGAGGGTCTGGTGTAGGATTAGTTGGATTTACTGGGGTCACAGGCTGAGGATTTGTTTCTGGATTTGTGTTAGTTTCTGTATTATCTGGTGTTCCTGGATTTGTGGGTGTTGGTGTCGGAGTGGGTGTCGGAGTGACACTTGCTACAAAAAATGGTCCAGCTCAAATGCCACCTCCACCGCCACCATTATTTGTAGGAGGAGTGATGATAGTTCCTGTGCTTGCTGATTCGACTTCTCTAGCACCATTACCACTCGAGTCCTCACTTATAACCTGGAAATAATACTGCGTACCCGGGTTCAGACCAGTGATGGTGACTGAATGATTCGTCGTGAGAGCGGTATCGAGAGGTGTGAATGTCCCGTAGGCATTTGTCTCACCGTATTCTACCTGTGATGTAGCAGGTTCATCTGTCGTCCATGTTATCACGAGCTGTGTCGTCGTAGGAAGAGAGTTGATAGCTGATACTACGGGTGGAGTTGTGTCAGTGGTCGGAGGTGTAGTAATGGTATTGTCCACTGTGAAGTTTGCTGTCCATCCTGCTGTTCCACTGTTACCAGCCATATCTGTAGCTGAAACATGTGCTGCATAATCACCTTCTGGTAAATCATCATATTGTACTGACCAAGGTGAAGTTGTTCCCGTTCCAATCAGGTTGATTGTTTTACCTCCAACTCTCGCGTTTGTTTGTCTATTTACTAATTGAACATAAACACGATTAAGTGAGATGTTATCTGTAGCTACTCCGCTTACTGTAAAATCACCATTTACAACAGGGCTTACATTTATATTTGTAGCTGGAGATTCAATATCAATTGTTGTTTTCCAGGGAGTTGTCCAGTCACTCTTGTTTCCAGCTTGATCTATTGACCGAACTTGCCAGTACCAAGTACCGTTTGCGCCAACTGAATGAATCCTTGAATCAGTGAGTAGTAATTGATTGCCACTTCCATTAAGTTTGTTGTTCCAAACGGCATTATCTAGAGCTCCATTTGAATCTGTACTTGGATTTTGTGAAGATTGAAATTCGTATTCAACAGCTCCAACAGAATCAGTCCATTCAAAGTAGAAATCGTTAATTTTTTGGAAACCATTGTTAGCAGGAGTTTGGTGAACTGGAACAGAAGGAGCTATATTATCAATAACAAATATTTGTCGATTTGTATTGAATTTCCCCTCATTACCAGCAGCATCGTATGCAGCGTGGAATATTTTATATGTACCATTTGTCCATTGAGACTGATCTGTCTGACAATCTCTAATATTTGTCACTGTGTTTACCTCGCTCGCTGAGCCGCCCAAAGTATGACTACCTGTACCACTCGCATTCCAGTTTCCACAGAAGCCCTCATATGTATTGCTTGCTGTGTTGAGTTTCTGGACTAGATAGGTAGCACGAACAACATTGTTGTTATCTTCTATTGTTTCTGTGAAAGATAACTCATCTATGGATTTAATATGAATAATATCATTAGCAACAACTCATCCGTTATATGTTGCAACTCCAATTGGCTTGGTGTTATCAACTGTAAATGTTCGCAATGCTTTACCCCATTGAGTATCAGAATCCAGGAACTGTGCTGAAAACACATACACCCCATCCGCTACAGTAGTAGTATCTAGCGTACAAGTAGTATCAACATTTTTCCCTAATAGGTCTGCTCCTGGTGCATTCTGACAGTTTCCTGCCAGGTTAGCAATTCCACTTTCAAAAGAATCCTTCCAAAATCGTAAATATGAACTTCCCATTCCGTTTTCGTCAATCGCCACTGCTCTTCCTATAACCTGTCCTTTCACATAACTATTTTCAGCAGGTGTTGGAGATTCGATTGTTACAGTAGGTGGCGTCAGTGCAGGCCTGTCAGATGCTGTCAGAGACATATTATCTAAGAGAAATCCTTTTCCATCATTACCAGCTACAGCGGCACCAGCGGCACGGAAGATGATTGATTTGATGAGGCGAGGGCTTTGTTCAGCAGAAGCTTCGTTATCATACCTGTAATAATTTTCCCAAGTAGTTCCTGTATGAACCAGTGAGCCATCGATGAATATCTGTACTTTGTCATTTCCTGCTCCTTCATAAGCATCGATGATGAATTTGATACTGTGTGGTACGGTTCGATTGAGCGTTCCGAGATTTGTCGATACAAAATTGACAGGACTGGTGGTGCCTGCAACATCGTAGAAAGTCACATCAATACCAGCAGCTCCGTCGACAAATGAGAGGTAACTCATCCGAGATCCATCTCCTCGGTCTGGAGAGACTGAGAGTGAGAGGCCATTTTGTTGAGCGCCTGGTACAGCAGAAGCTATATCAAACTGTGCCTCATAGTGATTACGCCGTGTTCATTCGGTAAAAGTTCCTGCAGTTGCAGCAGCTTCTCCGACTGAGTCAGCGAGAGGGGCAGCGAAAGTCTGGTCTCCAAATGAGCCACTTGTAACCGCATTAGAGATACGGAGTGATTGGCAACCAAAATCTATATATCCGTATGTATTTCGTACAATTTCTTGGTCAAATGGACCAGTTGAATTCCATCCATTCTGACCAGATACATTTCCGAGAGCAAATGTATCAAAGGTTGTATTACCTACTGAGTCACTTGCACTACATGCTGGAAGAGGTGCAGCCTCAAAATCAAATGTCGTAACTTCTGTTTTTTTCGCAACGACAACCTTGTCAAAATATCCATCCAATCCTGCATCTGAGAGCGAGGTATCACCTACATTGAGAGCGAACATTCTAATAGTAGATCATGTACTTGAGATGTTCATGTCTGCCGGAATACTCGGACAATTATATGGAGAATCAGCTCTTTTTGTGACGGGATATGCTTGCGTTGGATCAAATGTCACTGTCGTATATCCACCAACCACGCCAACCGTAGGTACTATATCATATTTACAATCGAAGTATTTTGTACTTGCTGATGATCCAAAGTTTGCATAGACATTCATATAGAACTCATTTGCATCACTCACTGTGCCACCAGTTCCAATTTGAAAATCGTACGATACAGAACTCAGATTTACTATCTCATCAAGAAGGAAGTATTCAGCGATGAATTTAGCGGCCCCATTTGTTCAACTGAGTGGTTGAACATAGAGACTACCGTCTCCAATTTTTGGAGCATTATAATTAAACTCGATAGGTGTGGCATTATTTATATCTCTATTAAATAACCATCCTGATTGATTCTCGCCAGCTGAAGTGTCGCCTCTCACAGCAACCATTGTCTGTGCCAGAGGCATAACCTCTGATAGCAGAGCTAGATTCTCACTCATATCTCCAATCAAAATCTCTTTCACGAGAGGGCTTCCTCCACTTCTTGTGATGGTTACAACGATTTTTGTAGGAGTATTCGTATGGTCCCATGTGTCTAGGGGTTGATTCCAAGAACTACTCCCGGCTTCATTATAAGTGCCTTGTTGTATAACAATCGGAAGTGTAACTGTTGCAATATTTCCTGTATTTAAAATTGCTAAAACAGACCCTGTACTTTTGTTTGTTTTAACGACAGGACTTCCATTTTCTCTAAAAATCTCAGCCTTCACTTCTGTTGCATCTAGTAGATTATCTGTTTTTATATCAACAGCGAAACCTTTATAAGCATCTTTCACAAAGTATGCTTCAGCTTTTACAAGTTCGGGCATTTTTTCTACAACACCGAGTTTGAGATTCGACCATGTAACTTCATAATCACTCCCTCCATTATTGTACGCATTTAGAATTAGACCGTCGTAGAATTTGTAGTTATCTGTACCGTCAACTGAACTGTAAGATTTTACCAATACATCATCAAGGTAGAACTCAAAAGTATCTGTATAGGGATTTTGACGTACCTCAAAATCAACTGTGTCTCCATACGCAACAGTAGCAACATCTGTCCATAATCCAGTCGTCATTGTATCATATACTCTCACTCTAGGAGCATTTCCATCATTAACAAATTCCATAATAGGCCACGCTGTGTCTGCATTTGCTGGATTGATAACTCGCGCAACTTTTCCCCAAAGACCAGCTCGAACATAATTTACAGAACTCCAATTTGGATCAATAAACAGTGTAGTTTTCACACTGTTTTTCCCTGCAGGAATAGTTGCCTGTACTCCCTCGGTTCTCTCGTGAGCACCTGATGCTTGCGCTGAGGCATCAATGTTCATAGTCAGTGTATTTGCTGTCTCTACCCATCCTCCTGTTGGTGCCGCTCTGTCTGGAGTCCATGTAAGACCAGCAAAGTCCTGTTGCGTTCTCACTACCACAAAAATAGTAAAATGATCCAACTCGCTCACTACCACTGAACCTGATACAACTTCAACATTTCTAGATTCTACAGAAGCTGAAGTCAAATTGAGGTCTGCTACATTTTCTGCATAGACAACTTTTGAGATAGATTCAGATCCTGCTGGGAGAGGGAGCTTCAAATCATATTCAAATGTACCATTCGCCATGTCTGAAGTGATGTCATAAGCAACATTGCTTTCTGCTCCAAATTGTTTCACTTGTTCGTCTGTTAGGATAACTTCTTCAATAGAGAGGCTTCCTGGTGTTTCGGGTAATTTTGTAAATGTTACCTGTACCTGATTATTCTGTGGGGCAATATATGTCGTTCCTAGAGTGACATTTTGAATACTTGCGACACCTTTTTCATCCACAGCAAATACGCCAGCTTCTTTCTTTGTTCCCATGAGTGGCTCTATGATATTTGTCTTTATGACTTCTATTACTTCTTTGACAAAACCAACCGGAACAACCTCTTCAGGAACATTGTCAGTCTCAACTGTATTTGTTGTATCTGTGTTTTCTGTCTTTTCTTCCTGAACAACTGTTTCATCTACAACCTTCTCTGCGTCTTCTGCAGATTCTTCCATGACACCATCAGTACTATCGTGAGTATTAGCAGGTGCCTCTGGGGAGATTTCCACAGATTCCAGTATAGGAGTTTCCACAACTTCGGCAGGAGCTACAACTTCAGAAGTTTCTGAAATATTTTCAGCAACATCTGGCTCCAGTGCTAACACTACAAAAGTAGGATTTGCTAACATCAATAATGCAACCATGCTCGCGCAGAGTTTTTGGATGGAGGTACCAATTTGGTATTTACTCATAAGAAAAAAGGTAATAAGTATATAAAATATCTTTCTCCTCATTTTTATAATATTTCAAATATTACAATGACCACATTCTTGACTATATCTAAAATATATTTATAAAACAATTAAAAGAAGTGTATAGTTTCGTACTGAAGCAGGTTATCGCACAATTCTCACCTCTGGCTCGAGGTCTATTTGGAATTGTTCTTGGACTTTTTCTTGAGCTATTTCTATAAGTTCTGTGAGGTCTGTCCACTTCGCTGTGCCATCAGACATGAGGAAATTTGCATGCTTCTCCGAGAAGTACGCTCATCCGTGGTGATACCCCTTCAGTCCGACTCATTCTATGAGAGATCCTGCCGACTGTTCTCGGCTTGGGTTTTTGAAAAAAGAACCACAAGAATATCCAACTGGTTGGACACGCTCGCGCCAGAGTAGAGGCTCTTCTTCCGAACTATATTTCTCTATAAGTTTTGAGAGATTAAAATCAACAGATACAATAAACCATTCCGGGTGATTCTTGCACTCAGACCATCGGTAGTCAAAGTGAAACTCTTCTCCAGTTTTTGAAAATATCTCTCCTGTTTCCATGTCCAATATCTCTACAGAGGTGACATAGGGCCCTATCTCGAGTCCGAAACATCCAGCATTACCGAATACTGCGCCTCATACTGACCCTGGCAACCCCTGAAATCGATGCCAAATATCTATACCGTGTTCATTTTCCAGGGCTTCGGCGAGCTCCCAGATCGGCTGACCAGACAGAACAGAGATGTGTCTATCGATCCCAAGGTTATATCATTCTGATGCATTATATATGACAAGTCCTGGATATTCGTCAAATGCGAGGAGGAGATTCTTCCCTCCTGCGATTGTCAGTATGGGGACTTTCATTTCCTTCGCAAATTTACAAGCAGCAGCTATTTCCTCTATATTATCCCCCTCAAACGATACAAAATACCGTGCTGTTGCTGGGGTTTTGTATCCTGAAAGTCCGGAAATGTCGACATGCTGTTTCACAGTTAAATAAAAGAGAAAAAATAAAAGAGAAAAAAGGCGGACTTATTTTTGATATGCCAGATTTCTTTCTGTCGTCATTTTCGTGCTTGCCAGCATCCTAATAATTTCCTGACAATCAGACTCTATCTGCTCAACACTGAGAGATGTTATATCAGATTCTCTCAGGAGACTAATCCAGTACATTGTCTCATTTGCTTCCTTAAATGCAATACAAACTTTACTATAGAAGTCTTTCTTGGACTGCCCAGCGACTGCTTCGTGCAGATTTGCTCCGATGCTTGTGGAGCTTCTGAGAAACTGTTTTGAGATGACATATTCTCCTTCTTTTTGCAGTTTTTGGTAAAAGCCTATTGCTAGTAGAGCAAATTTTTTGGATTTGGAGAGAAGTATATTGTCGGTCATATTTTTTATTAAATCCTTCTTTTTTATCTTTTCTTTTTTATCTTTTCTTTATTCAGAAAATAATTCTGCAAGCAATCAGCCGTATATGATCATTTGACTGTGAGAAGTCCGTCGCGTGGTCATTCGTAGAGGAGATTGCCTCCTCGTTCGCCACCCTCTGGTCCCATGTCGATGATGTAGTGAGCATTGGCGATGACATCGAGATGATGTTCTATGATGAGAACAGTATTCTTTTTCTCTACCAGGCTCGACACGATCGACATTAATTTCTGGATATCAGAGAAGTGGAGTCCTGTCGTTGGCTCATCCATGATATAGAGGGTTTTTCCGGTTGATTTTCGTGCGAGTTCTGTGGCAAGCTTCACTCGTTGAGACTCACCCCCCGAAAGAGTAAGAGCCGACTGTCCGATAGTTATATAACCGAGGCCAACCTCGAGAAGAGTCTGAAGTTTGTGTCGAATTTTTGGAATTTTATCAAAGAATACCACCGCGTCTTCGACAGTCATAGCGAGAACATCGGCAATGGATTTATCATGAAAATGTATCTCCCGGACAAGGTGATTATAGCGAGAGCCATGACAAGACTCGCAAGTGACATGGACATCAGGAAGGAAATGCATCTGTATTCGTCTTACTCCGTCACCTTCGCACGCGTCACAACGCCCTTGTTTGGTATTGAAACTGAAGTGTCCTGCCTTGTATCCTCTTGCACGAGCCTCAAGTGTTTGTGAGAAGACATCTCGAATATCTGTGAACACTCCTGTATAGGTTGCGGGATTGGAGCGAGGTGTTTTACCTATAGGCATCTGGTCGATGATGACAACCTTGTCGAGGTGTTCCTGTCCAGATATACTCTCGTAGGGTCAGTGTGCATCACGGGTGCGAGCGAGGAGATTGTGCATCACGGGTGCAAGAGTCCTATTTATGAGAGATGATTTCCCTGATCAGCTCACACCTGTGACAACTGTGAGGGCCTCGAGGGGGATTTTCACAGAAACATTCTGGAGATTATTTTCTGTTGCTCACTTGAGCTCGAGGAATCGAGTTGGTTTCTTCGTCAGTTCTGGTATGTATATTTCTTCTTCGCCGCGGAGGAATCGAGCTGTAGAAGTGTCTGATTTCAAGAGCTGAGCATAAGTTCATTGAAAGACGATATTACCACCATGGACACCCGCTCCAGGTCAGATATCAATTATCTGATCAGCATTTCCCATGATATCTTCGTCATGTTCGACAACAATGACTGTGTTTCAGAGGTTGACCAATTCTCTGAGGTTATCGAGGAGGAGGCGACTATCGCGAGGATGAAGGCCAATGGAGGGCTCATCGAGAACATAGGTGATTCATTCCAATCTCGTCCCCACCTGAGTGGCGAGTCGAATTCTCTGTGATTCGCCACCTGAAAGAGTATTTGATCGACGAGCAAGCGTCATGTACGAGAGGCCAACACCCTTGAGGAATTTGAGACGATCGCGTATATTTTTAAATATATTACCCGCTATCTTTTGTTCTTCTTTTCCGAGTTCGAGATTATCAAAAAAATCTATAGACTTGTCGACAGAAAGCTCTGCAACCTGTCCTATATTTTTATTCTGTATGAGGACACTTCTCGCCGCATCTCCCACGCGGTAGCCGTGACATGTCGAACATGTCGAAGATACCACAAAAGGATCTATCTTGTCATGAAGAGACTCGCTCGTGTCTGGATCATGATAGACACGGTTGAGGTAGGGAATAACTCCTGGATATTTGGCGTTCCACGGTTTTTGCATCTGTGGAGTAGACAGAGATAGGCGTTCTTCGGAACCATTGAGTATGATGTCTTTTTGTTTGTCCGTGAGTTTTTTATAGGGTGTATTTGTCGGAATTTTGTGATATTTACAGGCTCCTTGGAGGACAAAATAGTAGTAGGAATCCTGTGTCCAGGGCATTACGCAGCCATTTTCTATACTCTTATCTGCGTCTATAGTAGAATCCTCTGTGAAATTCAGGAGTGACCCGAGACCATGACAGTCTGGACAAGCACCTTTGGGTGAATTAAATGAAAAATGAGAGAGGGTGAGCTCTTCTGGTACATCGCCACAGAGTGGGCAACGAAAAGTACGAGAAAAGACTTCGATTCCTCCTTTTTTCTCTTTTATCTTTTCTTTTTTCTCTTCAGTATCAAAGATATAAATACCAACTACATCTTCTCCGTGCTCAAATGCTGTAGAGATAGACTGAGAAAGTCTATCAGCCTGGGTCACATCCTCACCATCAAGTTCGACACGGTCGACAACTATCCATGGCTCTGTAGTATCTTCTGGTGGCTCATCTGAGAGATTATAGACATGGTTTCCAACGAGATATCTCACGAATCATTTTTGCCCAACAAAATCTCTGAGATCGAGTGGGGTTTCAAATTTTTGACGAATTTGAGAACAAATACCAACACGGGTTCCTGTTTTTTGCTTTCGTAGATATTCCATGACATCCTGGTGCGTTCTCTTCGTCATAGGGGTTCCGTCTTGTGGACACACCCGAACGCCAAGAGTGAGAAAAAAGAGACGATAAAAATCATAAATCTCAGTAATAGTTCCCACAGTCGAGCGGGGATTGTGGGCAACTGTTTTCTGTTCAATGCTAATTGTTGGTGTAAGTCCTTTTATCTCCTTTACTTTTGCTTCCTCTGACATACCTCAGATAAACATGCGTGCATAGGTAGAGAGAGATTCGAGATACCGTCTCTGCCCCTCGTTGCAAAGCGTAGTAAAGGCGAGAGAGGATTTACCTGATCAGCTCACACCTGTGACAACTGTGAGAGAATTTTTGGTAAAAGAGATATCTACATCACGGAGATTGTGTGTTGTTACTCAGAAGAGATCGATGGTATTGGACATAAAAAAAGGGGATACGGTAGTATACAGTCTCTCTTTGATTTCTCAAATTTTTTATTTTTATACTTTTTCACTGGAGAGGAAAAACCCAACTACTTCCTTTGCCCCAGCTTTTTTAAGAAGCTTTCCGAGTGTATGAGCCGTCCAACCAGTCGTGATGAGGTCATCAATAAGAAGTATTTTCTTTCCTTTTATTTGTTCTCTGTATTTAGGGCTGAGAGAATATTCTTCTCTAACTGAGGATCTCTCTGCTTTTGTGCGACGAGACTGGTGACTCGAGAATATTTTTTTCTGAAAAGGGCATAAAGCAGGTATATCTCCTGGCTGAAAGTACGAAACAAGCAGCTTTGCGTGATTTGGTCAACGAAATATTCTATCTCTCAAACTGACTGGCGGATAGACAATATAGTCTGGCCTAAATGGATATTCTTCCTTTATGGAAGCCAATAACTCTCGAAAGTAGACATTGTCGACATAATTATGGACAAACTTGAAACGATGTATCCTGCGTCTCATCTCATCGCTATACAGTTCACCAACCACCACCTTATCGAGGGTAAATCCTGGGATAGAGCGCTTATAGTGCTCGCTTTTTAACATTTGATTGACGATGAAATATCTCATAGGTCACATACCATATGAGTGACTGGAACAGGAAGAGGAGAGCAAAGGTCAGTATATCTCCTACCTGAAATTCATTATTCTGAACTATCAGGACAATATCTGAGGCACAAAGGAATAATATCGCTCAGCCAGAGAGTATAAGTTCTTGAATTTTATTCTTATACCCTCTCGAGGTTATAAGAAGTCCTCCAGCATAGACAAAGAGTGTCGCCGCCGTGACCCAGAAAATTGGTGGGAAAATCATAAAGGCGATATAACCAATAAAAGTGGATAGGGCCAAAATCATGCCCGAGAAAAAGATGGGGTTTTCCTCTTCTGCGGAATATACCCAAAACCAGAGACCGAAAATCATAAAAAGATCCAATAAAATCGTCAACACCTGATATTCAATACCCCAAAAAAGAGACCAAAATACATACCCAAATATTGCCCAAGAACATGCTAATACACAATTAGAAAAGTGCCAAGAAATAAGAGGAAAATGTGCTTGTTTGAACATCTTTGCCAAAAGTGGTGGGAAAAACAAATAGAGGAGAGCTATACATATGAGGATGAAGAACAAGATAATAGATATATCTAGAGTAAAAATTGATACCACGCCTGCCACTAAACACATCATGGAGAGAATAAAAAAGTAAACAGTTGTTATATGCACCGCGATGGGGATTTTCCTATCAAGAATGATAACAATGGCTAGTCCTGTGGTGAGGAGAGACAGGTTTATCATCATGAGAAAATCTATAGTGTTGAGATTAAAGAAAAGTGCACTCATCGTCAGCAGGCTCAGAACCATGCTCGCAATCATGGTATGTGTCCGAAAAAGAACAAAAGTATTGGGATTTTTTGGATATGTAAGAAGATATATACCGTAAATAACACTGGTCAGAAAGAATACACAATAATAAAGAAGCCTCAGATCAACGGGAAGCCCTAGCACATTTGCTATACCAAGAGCGACTCCCACGAGAGCGGTGTAGAAGAGAATTCCCGAACTTAGGTAGAGAGATTGTTCAAATGTATCACTTTCTGAGACCTTTTGCTTGAGAAATTTCGGCCGACGGATGACATCGAGAGGAGGAATAATCTTGCTCACAAAAATAATCCAAATCACAATGACGACCGACATCTCGATGTATCGGTGAAAGAAGAAGAAAATAACCGCAAAAACACAGTGTATCAGGCTCGCGAGAAATAGCATGAAAAAATTATACTGTCTCGCTCTGAATTACAAGAGAGGCAACTGATAATGTTAGAAAAATTATAAGGGTGTTTGTCGTAAGAAAAACTGTGTTGTAAATCGTTAATACCGGCAAGAGGCAACTAATAAACAATACAGTTAATAGCAACATTGTGATTATTTTTTGGGTGTTTTTCAGCGATTTTTTTCCGAGCAAAATGGTTCTTTTTTCCCGCAGCAGAGTATAAATATAGTATTTCGCTGTTGCATCTTTAAAAATATTTGAGAGCTTGTTCCTATACTTTTTTCGTAAAAAAGTATGAATGTGCTCATTGTTCTGAATTGATTCATATTCTTTTGAAATTGTTTCAATTGATATATTCTCTACTGTAGAGTGCCTCTGTATATGGACTTCTGTTGGGTGAAATAAGGGGTCTACATTCTTTACTATGGTGGAAATTTTTTCTAAAATTGTAAAATAAATATCAGGCAAGATAAACACTTTCATCTCCTTTGCGAGTGGCCTTATTTTATCAAAAAGAGTCTTATTTTTTCTCTTTTTCGCGAGATCTTTGATAACATCTTTTAGTTCTTGTTGTATGAGTGTCGAGTTATTATTTTGTTCTAATTTTTTGAGTTCTGGTATTATTATTTCTGCTCATTCTACTTTTTCTTCTTGCAGTATTGTTACTACTTTTGAAAGAGTCTTTTTATATTTATCGAGCAGTTTCTTTGAACTATCTGACACTTTTACTACTTTTTTTACTTTTGCTTCATCAAAGGTTGCAAGAAGTTCTCTAAATATTTTTTCTTGTTTATCTTTTTCTGTCACTGTTTCTGGATAGAGTTTTGTGATAACATATTTATAGTCTTTTTTGAGCATTTCATAGGCAAGAAAGATATCATCTGCTGATATTTTTCATTCTAGGAATGATCCGTCTGACTTCTTTCCTTCAAAAGAAAAGAGATTTTCTACTGGTGTTTCTATTTTTTCAACAGACAAGACTATCTGTCCCTCAGATGAAAGTTTTTGAGAAATACTTTTTTCGTCTTCTCATTCTATTATAAAAGAGAGTTTTTCTGAATCTTTTATACTATGTATCTTATAAGAGGTCATACTTATAAAACTATAATACCATGCTTTTGCTCTCGTTTCAAATATATTTCTCACAAGAGGTTATTTTCTTCTTTTTTCCCGTAAAAGGAATAGTCATAGTTTTAGACATTTAATTCATTGTTAAAAAAATATTGGAAAAAAAGAACTAATTTACGATAATGGCTATTCTTATGATGCGAAAAACCACAACATTGTTTTTAACAAGTATTCTTTTCTTGTTATCTGTATTTCTCTTTGTGCAAAACTCTGATAAAAACACCACACAAAGCCTTCTGTCAAAAGAAAATCTCACCACTCTCTCCGAGGTAAAAAGCTATCTCGATAATAACCTCCCCACTCCTTCAGAAAAAAAGATTTCTGATAGTGTTATTCATTCCTTCGTGGAGGCCTATGGAGATCAATTTTCCGAATATTTTTCACCGGAAGAGTTAGTTTCTTTTCAGACCATGATAGATGGTGACTTTGAGGGTATAGGTGCTTATGTTGAAGATAGCCCCTCAGGAGTTTATATATCAGGAGTTTTGCCTGATTCCCCGGCACAAAAAGCAGGGTTATTGCCAGGAGATATCATACAAACAGTTGATAATCAGAGCATGTATGACAAAACTGCAAATGAGGCTGTTCAAAAAATACGATGACCAGCTTGAACACCAGTTGTTCTCGGCATTTTTTCAAGCATTCTCTCAACAAAAAAGCAAGTCACACTCCTTCGTCAGAAATTGGAAATCCCTATTGTTACTGATGAACTCATAGGAAATACTCTTTTTATAGAACTTTTTTCCTTTAATGATTATTCATGACGAGACATTGCTGAAATTCTTCAAAAATATTCCGGTAAATATACTTCCATACTTCTTGATTTGAGAAATAATGGCGGAGGAACTCTTCAGTCTGCGGTTGACGTGGGCTCTCTTTTTCTTGATAAAGATAGCTTGATAGCTTCCGTAGAGGGCAAGGAAACAGCAGTGCACACCTCTCAAGGTAGAGAAAATCTCAAAACACCACTCTACATCCTCGTAAACGGTCAAACTGCTTCTGCAGCGGAAATACTAGCTTCTGCTCTCCACACCCATCTAGGGGCACCCATTTTTGGTTCCCAAACCTATGGTAAGTGATCTGTACAACAGCTCTTTCCTCTCTCTAACGGTGGGCAAATAAAAATTACCATAGCTCACTGGAAAACAGCTGCGGGAGATCTTTTGGATAAAATAGGAATCAAGCCCGATACAATTATCCTCCCAAGCCCTCGAGATATTACAGAATGACGAGATATTCAGAAAGAGAAAGCTCTCGAAATAATCAGTACAAAATAAGCATGTTTTCTCTCAAAAGTAATTATAAACCCACTGGAGATCAACCTTCTGCTATAAAAGCACTCGTCGGGAGTATAGAGAAGAAAAATAGGTATCAGACTCTCCAGGGCGTGACCGGCTCAGGTAAGACTTTTACCATGGCGAATATTATTCAAAAACTTCAGAGACCGACACTTATTATTGCCCATAACAAAACTCTTGCGGCTCAGCTTTGCCAGGAGTTTCGAGAATTTTTCCCTGACAATGCTGTCCATTATTTCGTCAGTTATTACGACTATTATCAGCCAGAGGCGTATATCCAGAAAACAGACACCTATATAGAGAAAGATTCTGCCATTAATGATGAGATAGATAGGTTGCGACATGCTGCTACAGAGGCTCTCCTTACCCGAGAAGATGTCATCATAGTGGCCTCTGTGAGTTGTATTTATGGTATAGGGAACAAGGAAGACTATATAGGCGGTATTCTTCATCTCAAAAAATGAGAAAAACATGTTATGAAAGACCTCATCAATCAGCTTGTTTCTCTCCAGTTTGACAGATCTACTCTTGAATTTAAGCAAGGAATGTTTCGAGTTCTCGGAGATACTCTCCAGATATATCCGGCGAGTCGAGAATTTTATTATAGTGTTGAGTTTTTTGGCACAGAGATAGAGGCAATCCGAGTTGTCGAGCCTATCACTTCACATGTTCGAGAAAGTGTTCCTGATGTTATGATTTTTCCAGCCTCCCATACCGTGACGAGTGTCGAACATGTCAAAGCAATTACTCCTATCATCCAGGCAGAACTCGCAGAAAGGCTTGATTTTTTCAAAGAAAATGGCAATCTCGTTGCTGCTGAGAGAATCAAAACCCGTGTCGAATATGATCTCGAAATGATGAACGAAGTGTGATATGTAAAAGGAATAGAGAACTATTCTCGACACCTTGATGGTCGACAACCTGGCGATCCTCCTATGACACTGATTGATTATTTTCCCGAGAACTTTCTTACTTTTGTCGATGAGTCTCATATTACGCTTTCCCAAGTTCGTGGTATGTTTGCAGGGGATAAATCCCGTAAAGATATGCTTATAGAGAACGGTTTTCGACTTCCAAGTGCTTATGATAATAGACCTCTTTATTTCCATGAATTTGAATCAAAAATCAATCAATTTGTCTGTGTTTCAGCAACTCCAGGTGAATCTGAGATAGAACGAGGGGGGCCACTTGTAGAACAAATTATTCGACCAACAGGATTGCTCGATCCCCCTATTACTGTCGAACCAATGGATAATTTGGTAGAAAGCCTTTTTTCAAATATCAGAGATGCTGTCGATCGTGGCGAGAGAGCTCTCATCACAACTGTAACGAAGAAATCAAGTGAAGATCTCGCTGCCTATCTCCGGGAACATGATATCACTGCACACTACCTCCATTCTGAGATAGACACGATAGAGCGATTAAAAATCCTCAAGGATCTCAGAACTGGCAAGGTGAATGTGATTGTGGGGGTGAATCTCCTCCGAGAAGGCCTCGATTTACCAGAAGTATCGTTCATCGGTGTAGTAGATGCTCATAAACAGTGATTTCTGCGCTCTACACAGTCTCTCATACAGATAGTGGGGAGAGCAGCGAGAAATTCTAATGGGCATGTCATATTTTATTCCTACGAAGGCACTATTTCTCGTTCCATGCAGGAAACCATGGATATCACTGCTCGTCGCAGAAAGGTTCAAATAGACTATAATACCAAGCACGGAATTACGCCAACTACTATTATTTCTTCTATAAAAGACCTCGGGTTCAAAGAAAAGAAGGAAAAAATCGATAAAGTTCCGAAAGGTGTCAACAAGGAAGCCTACATACGCAAACTTGAGTTAGAAATGGATATAGCTGCGGCAAATATGGATTTCGAAAGGGCCGCTGACCTCCGAGATGCTATTCTGGAGCTCTCCTAGTCTTAAATATTTGCATAGGAGTGCAATTTCGGGTACAATAGTTCCATGGATCTTGATTTTTACAACTTTTTTGTTTCTTCTCCCTGGACAGAGGCTCTTCAGATAGCATTTTTTGGCTTTGTTACTTCTTGTATATTATATTTTTTTACAGGATGGATATTCCGATATACAGGAGTAGAAAAATTACTTCACAAGTTTCTAGGACATGGTACCAAGATAGGTCGGGATCCGCTTCCGCGCGCTATAGGGAAATATATATCTGTTTTTGTTTTCCTGCTTTTTCTCCGTCTAGCCCTTCAAAAAGCTGGATATCACGATTTAGAAAAATTTATAGGCGATATTGTAGCGTATTTTCCCTATCTTCTTCTCGCCCTTCTTATAACATTTTTTGGTATTCAGGCATCAAGGACAGTTCATACTTTGGTCTACAATGCTGTACACTTTGAAAATCCTCGCACAGCTGCTATCCTCGCACAAATTGCTAGAGTTGCGATACTTTTCTTCACTTTTACTATTGTCATCAATCTTATCAATACGGGTATTGAGATTATTCCAGACTATCTCATCCGGTCTGTGCTTATAGGTTTTGTGACAGCTGTGAGCCTTGCATTTGGCCTCGCATTCGGTCTTGGTGGTCGTGATTCTGCCTCTCAGATTATTCATGAGTATTTGAATAAAAAAGACATCGAAGAAAAAAACTTGAAAAACGGAAAATAGTCTTATAGTACACCACATGCCCAGGTGGTGGAATTGGTAGACACGCAGCCTTGAGGTGGCTGTGCCGCAAGGTGTGGAGGTTCGAGTCCTCTCTTGGGCACCATTACAGAAACCCTCATTTAAAATAGCACTTCGGTGCTATTTTTTTATACTCTGTCCATAAACTTCTTTATATGAAAAACTTCGTAGTTCCAGGTAGAAAAGCTCATATAGCTAGAATTAATCCAATAGTTGGTTTTTTTGCAGGCTTTTCGAGTTATTCATGCATTATACCACTTGTTATCCTGGATTGATTCCTCTGGCAGTTTCAGAATATTTATTTTCGTATTATGGAAATACCTCTTATTCAGAGGCGGAAATATGTTATCCTGGATAGATATAAACTCGGTAAACTGACCTTTTCACAAAAATTTAATTGTTTTTATTGTGAATATGCTAATGGCATTGTCGGATATGCCAAAGCAGTAGTGAACCAAATGGAACTCTATAGTTGCGCTATCAAGCATGAACTCAATCCTCTTGGACAGGAACATCAGAAAGATTTTTTTGAAAGAGAGAAATTTGAGTAAGATGTGTTTATGGTAAAACAATTCAAAACACCTTTTACAAAGACCCAATTCACAAAAACTATTGATGACATTGTGGTGCCACATGATTTGGCGGGATATATAGCTCTCGGTGCAAATGTTGAGAGATATAAATTTAGTGAAGGAGCGTATAATCATATATTTAGAGATTTCGTAGATGAGCATACAAAACGAATGGTTCTCTACGCGGAACACTTATCGCTTCCAGAAATACAAAAAAATGACCTTATTCGTACTCTCTGGATTCATGATATTCCTGAAGTTCTCAATTCGCAGATAGAGTGATCAGATATGACCTCTAGTGACAAGATTCGGTATCCAGAGTTGGCAATGAAGGTAAGAGAAAAGGAAGAGGCAATAGTAGAGGAGATTTTTTCACCAGAAGATAAGTTTCTCTATGAGGTGTTCGAGCCAGCGAAGGAAATGCTCTTTACTGGTACTATTGATCCAAAAATGACCACTCCTGTAGCTCTCTTGGCACGAATATTGGATAATTTCATAGATGGAACCAATAGTTTTCACGGTTTTGTGCTTGATTATGTTTCTGGTCCAGATTACAGAGGAGATTTTCCTGTCCCTATGAGAGATTCTTTTGAATATTGTTTTCAGAGAGGAATAGATGTCTGGTGACATGTGTCTACTTTTTCACATCCAGAATATGATGAGATAAAGAGAGTTATTCTGAGCATTCTCAGAGATGACTTCTTCTGATATGTCGAGCAGAACTGGAACAACGAAGTACTGGAGAGACTTCCTGAATATGCCCAAGAGGAATATCAGAGGTATCAAACCAAACTTAGAAATATCGATCTATGAATTTCATATTGACATAGTTAAATATATATGCTAAATTATGTTCATAAATATTTGAACATGACTCAATATCTCCTCCGTCTAGCTCAGAAAAATGAACATATTGTCCAGTTTCTCCGCTATCTGTTGGTAGGTTCTATTATGCTTCTTCTGAATCTCTTGCTCGTCTGGTATTTCGTCCAGTTCTGGCATATGCATTATCTCGTAGCCTCTTCTGTTGCTTTTGTTTTTGAATCAATTGCCGCATTCTTTGCTAATAGAAAATGGACATTTCAGACTTCCACACAGTTCCGACACGGTTATATGAAGTTTTTTACTATAGCGTTTTATTCATTTATAGTGGTTCTCTTTATTACTTACGGCCTTGTTCATTTTCTCGCTTTTCAGTATGTCTGGGCACGGACTGCTTCGACAGTGGTAGCAGGATTTATCGGGTATTTTCTAGATATGAAGATAACATTCAGGGTCTAATTGTTTAGTTTAGAAATACAAAGTACAAAGTACAAAGTACAAAAGAGAGGACTTTCCTTTTTTTTGCATAAAATGAAGACATGTTCTCATGTTCTCATTGTCATCATTCTCAGCTCAAATGGTCAGGCCAGTGTCCACAATGTGGAGAATGGAATACTCTTCAGGAACAGGAAGAGATAAAAGCACTTGGTAAACAAAAGGTTGCCGGTAAAAAGTGATCTGTAGTTTCTCTGAATCCTCGTTCGACATCTCACACCCGTCTCAGTGTCGAAAGTGTCGAACTCTCCAGTGTCCTCTGAGGCTGATTGGTGCGCGGAAGTCTCACCCTTCTCTCAGGAGAACCAGGTATCGGAAAGTCGACACTCACACTACAATTAGCACAGTGGTGTGCGTCTGAAAAAACTCCCGTTCTCTATGTTTCAGGAGAGGAGGGGGAGGAGCAGATAGCTGGTCGAGCACACCGACTCAGCGTTTCAAATCCCAATATTCATTTCTTTCATGGTGAAATCGTCGAGGATATCATCGCTACACTTCAATCTGAGAAATATCCCATCGTCATCATAGATTCTATTAGCGTCATGTATTCCAATTCTCAGGGTGGATCCAGTGGAGGTATGGCACAGATTCGGTCGATAGCGGAGACATTTATGCATTTTGCAAAAAATACGAACACCGCAGTCATCCTCATAGGTCATGTAACAAAGGATGGTGATCTGGCTGGTCCGAAGACTCTGGAGCATCTCGTTGATACCGTTCTTTTTCTCGAGGGAGACAGATATCAGAGCTATAGAATCCTTCGTGCGATGAAGAATCGTTTCTGACCAACTGATGCTATTGGTCTCTTCGAGATGGGTGAATTCTGACTTCTCGATTTGAAAAATCCAGCCGAGGGGATTCTTCGTACGACACCTCAGACAGGTGCAGCTCTTACAGTGGCCCTTGAAGGGAATCGTCCTGTAATTATGGAGATAGAAGCATTGACACATTCGACACGATATCCCTATCCGAAGAGGTCAGCAAGAGGTATTTCAAGCCAAAAAATAGAATTGCTCTTGGCGACTGTCGCCAAATTCGGGAGGATAAATCTCGACGCAGATGATGTGTATGTAAATGTCTCTCATGGACTCTCCGTTGGGGAGCCTGCCGTCGATCTTGCTATCGTTGCAGCTCTCCTCTCATCTGATCAGAAGAAGCCTCTCGATCACGCTCTCTTCCTTTGAGAAATATCTCTCACAGGCGTTATCAAGCCTGTCGCTCAACTAGAGAAGAGACTTGAAGAAGCAAAAAAACTTGGTTTTAAAACGGTTCACATTCCTCAGGTTCAGTCAAAATTTCAGGATATAAAAGGATTGACTGTCATCACACATACTTCGCTTCCATCCCTCGTAGAATGGGTGAAGAGTCATTAGTTTGACTTCATTTCTAGACACAATACACTTCCGCCATGAACTCATTCCGCTTTACAACTCTGGTGACATTTTTCTGTGTCATCCTCATCATCTCCAATATCGCATCAACGAAGATGACGCAGTTTGCTGGCCTTACGCTCGATGCGGGGACCATTCTCTTCCCACTTTCCTATATTTTTGGAGATATATTCGCTGAAGTGTATGGTTGGAAAGTATCTCGAAAGGTTATTCTCCTCGGATTTGGCTGTATAGTTCTCAATGCTGCTATTCTCTATATCGTCCAAATCCTCCCTGCTGCCAGCTTCTGGGAGAATCAGGCGAGTTATGATTCTATTCTCGGACTCGTTCCGCGCATCACCCTCTGAAGTATTTTTGGTTATCTCGCTGGTTCGTTTTCCAATGCTTGGACGCTCCTCGCTATTCGTAAAGTCACTGGTGAAAAATGGCTCTGGATGCGAACGATTGGTTCGACACTCGTTGGACAAACTTTCGACAGCACTGTGTTCTGCCTGATAGCCTTTGCAGGTACTATGGAGAATACTCATCTCCTCGCACTCGCTCTCTCAAATATTGCATTCAAGGTTGCCATAGAAGCATTTTTCACACCAGTTACGTATAAAATTGTGAAATACCTAAAATAATAAGTAGGGCAATAGCAAGGGTCTTTCTTTGACTTCAATAGGGTGGAGGGTATAATTCCTGTATGAATATCCACACCCTCCTCGATCGCTGGCTCTCTCGTGAGATTATCACCGAGAAACAATACAAGGTCATGTTGTCTGATATCCAAGAAGAACAGCGCGACGCTCGTTCTGGCAGGTTTACGCTTATCGTCTCTGTCCTCGGAGCTCTCTTGCTCGGTACAGGTCTCATCCTCTTTTTCGCGAGTAATTGGGAGGTACTTGGTCACTTCACAAAGCTCATCCTCATAATGCTTCTCCCAATTGTTCCACTTGCGGGGGGGTATTATCTCTCAGAAATGAAGAAAGATTTTCCTATTCTCGGCAAGAGTCTGATTTTTCTCTGAGTTCTCCTCATAGGAGCTTCACTCGCTCTCTATGGACAGCTCTATCATCTCGAAAGCAATCTCACATCACTCTTCCTTACTTGGTTTCTTCTTTCCCTTCCGTTTACCTATATTGTTCCATTTGGTGCTCTCGCCGTCGTTCACACACTCCTCTACATCGTCTGGTTCCACATGGAATTTGCCTTTACTGATGGTATGTGGGGAATTGAACCAAAAGAGAGAACATTTGTTCTCTGGTCCCTTGGTATGGGCTTTGACCTTCTTGCTCTGGGGCTCCTCCTACAATGGAAGACAAAAATATTCACAGCAGTTCATACAGCATATAGACAGTTCTGACTTTTTTTCATCCTCCTCACTGGTTGGATATATACGCTTGGAATCTATGTGACAGAGGTGCTCGAGTACTCAGATATGGCTCGTCTCTGACTCAATCTCCTCTACATTGCCATCCTCGCGAGTGGCGTCTGGATAGGTGTTACATTCCGTAAATCATATGTTATTTCTCAGACATTTTTCTGGATAGCTGTCTATCTCATCAGTCTCTATTTCGACTTTTTCTGGAGTCTCGTCGATAGGTCTCTCTTCTTCATGGTACTCGGATTGATAGGTCTCGTTGGTGGATTCTGGTTGGAAAAGTCTCGCCGGAAGGTATTATCTCTCGTCCATAAAAAATAATTATGAAAAATAAAAAACATCTCGCATTTCTCGCTGCTATTATCCTCTTTGTCATAGTTTTGGCTTCCGGTGTCTACACACAGGAAGACCTCCGACGAAATGGGCAGCAAGTAATACTGTCTACTGTACCTGTCGATCCTCGTGATCTACTTCGAGGTGATTATGTCGACCTAGCTTATGAGATAGGTCGTGGAGAGAAAGCTGTCGCATTTGCAAAGGCACTTCCAGAGCCAAGCATAGTATATACTCTTCTCACGCTGGGATCTGATAATCGTGTTGTTGACTATTCTTTTAGCACGACAAAACCACGAACTGGTATCTATATTCGTGGTAGGGGTGTCGTAGAAGAATGGCAAAATTATGAGGAAAAAACACCAGAGGGTGAGCTCATACCAATTATGGAAAAACAGTGATATATCAGCTATCCACAGATAGAGCAGTATTTTGTACCTGAAGGAAAGTGATGGACCATAGGTCGTATGGGGCAACTCAATTCTGGCAAAAAGTTAGAGGTAAAAATAGCGACAAACGGTTCTCAATCACAAATTCTAGAACTTCTCATCGATGGCGAACCTGTCGACTTCTCACAAATCGAAGCAGAAAATCCCTATGTGGACATCACAAAACCAGAGCCTCCTGAACCCGTCCCAGCTCCGGTAAAAGAATAATTATTCTGATTCCTTTTCACACCAAGTATACGACGGTAGACATTTGAGAGTATTTTCTTTTGTTCCCACAGGACAGCCTGTTTCTGGTATCAAGACAGCCCTCTTTGCTTCCATGTTTGACACAGATGACAGACAACAACTCTCACTGTCATTTTCGTAACATTGTCTCGCTAGGCCTTGATAATAGGGCCTAAATGCGTGGATAATTCTCTGCTCGGATTTGTATTCGCTGTATTTACTTATCCCAGTGGCTATTCAGACAAGTGAGAGGAGAACCAGGAAGACAATGATAATTGCGGGGAGGGATCGAGACATGAGAATATGATAGAGTAGAACTTATTTTGTCTACTTTATTATTTCGCTATTAATTTGAAAAAATAACTCTACCGCATTGTGCCCTCTATATGACCATACCTGGTATTATTCCTGAGATCATGGAGAACGAAGAATTCGAGGAAGAGAAATCATACAACGAGCATGATAGACGGGAGGAGAACATTTTGACCAATATAGATATTGTATATACCATGGAGGAGACTTGCTGCTATAACACCAAACCAGAACCCTTGAATACTCTTCATCTGAGTGTATCCTTTCCAGCCGAGAGCTTTTTGACTCAGAGAGAGGCCTCCTGTGTTGTCGAGAAGTCTGAGGAAGGCAAACCTCCCACGAGCATAGAGAGACACACACACCATACTAAAGAATGTGTGTGAGAGGTATCCAAAGATAGCCCTGAGCATTGCATTATTGACGATAGCTTCATGGCTCTGCCCTGCTCGAGAGAGGTCGAGCATATATTTGATATTTTCTGCAAAGGCGAATCCGAGGGCTACGAGAGCGATGCTGTACATATAGTCTGAGACGCTTTCTGTCTTCACTGCAGTGCCTAGGAGGAACCAGAGGACTATGAGCCCTATGAAGCTCACCCCACCAATAGCTATCATAAGTGCCTCAGAGTTACCTGCTCCGAGGAGTCGATTTATAAAGGCTCCAACAACAAAGATATACACGAGAATAACGGGGAATCTGAGTGACTTACGGATGACAAGTATTAGAAGTGTCAGCTTTGCAAGCTCTTCGAGGAATGCCAGGAAGAAAATGATACTATTCTGCACATAATGCGTTGGTATACCGAGATTTTCCAATGATCCACGGAAATCACTGATAAAATTATTTCCTTCAATATTTATGTTAAAAAAGAAGAGAGAGAGCTCTTTCCCCCCCATGTCCGAGTTTTGTATGGACCAGTTAAAAGGAAGAAAAATACAGGTAATGACAATAATACCAGTGAAAAAAAGTGCGAGGCTTTGCCCGAGCTTTATTTTCCCATACCACATCACAAAACTCCCATAAGCAAGGGCACCAATGCTTGTAATGATAAGAGGAAGCCAAAAAGTCTGGAGAAAATCAATAATAAGAGAGAAATGCATAATTACTGAACAACATAGGATATAGTGTCTGTTTCTTCAATACCAGACGCATACTGTACACTTACCTTAATGGTATAGGTACCTGGTGTTGAGAATTCATGAACAATACTTTTTCCATTCTTAATACCAGATCCATCACCCATATTCCAGGTGACAACACTATCGAGACCTTTTATTGCGGCTTCAAAGGTTATAGGCAGTCATGATTGAGCGAGTCATGATGCAATACTTGGAGCTATGCGGACTATTTCTTGAGGTTTTTTGAGAATGAGTGTATATTTCTTGGAAGCCCTAACTCATTTATCTGTGACAGCTGTTACCACAATCTGGTATTCTCCGGGCTTTTCATACCTATATGTTGTTACTACACCCTCTCATTCGTAGTTTTTTCCATCACCAAAATCGTAGATAAATTTACGGATATCGCCTTTTTGAATCTTTGACCCAGAGGCATCAAATCGGACATTTGCAGGTGCGTATGCATCATCAGGAGTAATAAGCACTCGTACATCTATAGCCTTTTGCACTCAGACAACCGCTATTCTATCAAGATGATAGATAGGGATATCGTTTCCGTCTATTGAGAGGTCAGTGAAGGTATATCTCGCACGGATGTCATACCTGCCAGGCACCTGTATATCTCTATCAAGTGTGAATCCTTCTGTTTCGTAGATTCCATCATTGTCTTTGTCCCACTCTACTTTTTCAAGACGAAGACGCGGAGAATTTGCCCTAACCCCTGTTGCATCAAAGGCGAGTATCCCCGGTACGGGGAAATCAGGAAGAAGGTATGACTGTGTTTTTTTATCGTAAGTATTTTTATCCAGATTTGCTCATTCGTCGTTTGTTATCTGGAGGGAATAGCCATCCTTTAGATCCACCAATTCCGCGGTATAGACGGGCTCAGTCCCTACTCGGACTATATTTCCGAGGGTATCCTCTATTTCTGTTTCTATTTTATATGTTCCGGGGTCATGAAACCTGTAATCAAATATTCTTTCAAATCCAGAATCAAATTTTCCAACATAGAGGCTATCATTGATAAACCATCTTACAGCACTTATCTCCCCCTGAATAGCTCTAGGGTCTACAGAAAATTGGTACTTGAGAGGATCGATAGAATCGATTTTTATAGTGATATCTGTATTTTGTATATTACTTTTTGTTGTCTCTTCTGTGACAAATTTCCAATTACATTCATCTGTTAGTGGCGCTTCTCATCGAAAAATACGCAAACAGATGATAGTAGGCGCCTCGAATATTTTTTCAGGAGAGAACTGTACTCCATCATGTGTTACTGACGATTTATCGAGAACAGACCAGCGGAGTCGTCCGAGCTCATTGAGAGCACTGGCATCAAAGTTATACTGTATACCACCATTTGAGAGATTGGTTCTCCCTATTTTGACGATATGTTCGAGCTTTATTTTTGGTAATTCGAGTTTCAGAGTGATAGGTTTTCCTCCAACATCGATACCACGAATCGTGGCTGTAGGCGCATATTCACCTATTGCATCATATGAAAATTCTGGAGCTATAATGGGCGTTCTCTCAAAATCAGTAATAGGGTATTCAATTCCATTGCTCTTTCCTGATCCACGATCAGCATCACCATCACCATTATAGTCTATTTCAAATTCATATTCTTGGGTAAATAAGAAACCTTCTAATCGAGCGAGTTTTTTCACATAACCATTGAGATCGTATCGTACATCAATAGGTCCAATACTGATATTTGGGTCTATAACAGCTCTCGCTACATCTTCCCCAGGTCCGATATATTTCAGCATTTTATTGTCATAGACGATGACTCGCCCATCGAGATTTCCAAAATCAATCTTTCTAAACCAATCATATGTCCAGGCAAAGAGTGCAATATTTGAGAAAAACAGAATACAGAAAAAAGCTGTAATAATCCATATGTTTGTTTTCTTTGAGTGATTCTTTGTTCTGATAGACATTGCACGGTATCCGAAAAAGAGGAATGCACTCCCAAGGGCAATACCAAACATACTATAGACCGTATAGATCGTGTATTCTAATATTGTACGAATCGTGAGATATTGAACGCCAAGTATATTGTTGAAGAACAGTGCATACTGTGGATTCATCAACACAAATGCACAGAGCATCACATAGAAAGTGACGATGATTATGAGTGCTGAACGGATATTTTTCCAGAGGTGTTTTGGTTTTTTCTTTTGGACGACTTTTGTGATTTTAATTGGCTCAATAAAATCCTTATCATTTGCTGTGTAGCTCATGATTTTTGCCCAAAATCCTGGTGTTTTGGTTTTTTGTGGTGTTTCTGGAGTTGTTGGTCGATTGAAGAGCATATCTTTTATGGTTGAATCATTTTATCTTCTGGTCCTATGAGATTTTCCGGTCCTGAAAGAAGGTCCCCTGCTGGTCCTATGAGATGATTTCCTTCTGGGAGAAGTTTTGTGGCAGAAACTATTTTTTTAGTTTTTTTCGCTGCAACCGGTTTTTTCTTAGGTGATTTTTTTTCATCCATGCTTGTTTTTGTTTTAGGAATTTCCTTTTCTCAAGTATCTCCTGTTATAGTGCTATTTCAAGATGTTGAGTCTGGAGTTTCTAGAGGCACTATTTGATCTATAGTTTTTTTTGTCTCAGGCGTTTCTGGAGTTGTATTGTCTTCCTCTGTTCATTTGAGCCAATCAGGTATATCATCTTCTATCTGAGCGTTCTTTTGTTCTGTAGGTTCTGTTTTTACTGATTTTTCATCTGAGCTTGGCGTTCTTTCTTCTGTGATTGTTTCAGTTTCCGGGGAAGGTGTAGCTGGATCTTCTATTGCCTGAGCTTCTTCATCAGGTGCTTGCTCGATATGATTTTCCTGTTCAGCACCACGGAGCCAATCAGGTATATCATCTTCTACTTTTTTTCACTCGGTTTCTTCTGAAGGAGCATCTACTATTTCTTCTTTATGTTCTACAGGGAGTTCTTTTGTCTCAGGAGGTAGTGGAGGAGTACTTTCTATTTTTTCCTGGTGATTATCATTCATCCAATCAGGGGTGTGCTCCTCTGAAGGGGCGTTTGATGTTTCTTGAGAGAGAATATCTACTGATCCAAATGGTGATTCAGCACCTTTGAGCCAGTCTGGTGTACCATCTGTATGTTCTTCTTCTGATACTACAGGAGGTAGAGGTGAAGTGCTAACTTGAGCATCTTCTGGTAACTGAGGTTTCTCATCAGCTGTTTTAGTATTTCTTGCTGCAGATATCTTTCCCCAAGCAAATATTGTTCAGAAGAGTCCTATAATTGCGAGAACTATCCAGAGCATTATGCTTCCGAGCTTTTTGAACTGTGAGAAAAATCCTGTACCACTCTCTGCACTAGTATCTGTGTTATCATCTGGTTTATCAATGACTGACGGCGAACCTGCGAGAAATGTGAGTTTTTCTCGGATGATTGCTTTTGCATCTTCTGACAGGGTTTCATCAAATCGTACATATTCCTCATAAATACGATCGGTGAGCTTTTTGTTTTGTTCGTAGTACTCAGGATTTTCTATTATTTGTCAGAGTAGTCCTGGATTATCAAGAGTTCCATCTCAGAATATTTCTTTTTTCCCTGAGTTTTTTGAGAGAAAGTCTGACAACATAGTTCTCGCAAGGTCTCTCTCTTCTGCATCTTGTTGTCACTGAGTGTAGATGAGATTTATCTGCTCGAGGATTCGTGCTTTGAGATCGGGAGTTATTACATTATTACTATCAACGCTCCGAGAGAGTTGTAAGAGTGTTTCAGCACGATCAGCACGATCATACCATATATCTCATAGCTGGTCAGTGAATCGTGAGAAATCTTTTTTAACTTCTTCATCGGGGATATTTTTTATCAAGAGACTGAGTCTATCAAGACGGGCTTTATCTTCTTTTGACAGATTAAATGGTTGTCATGCTTTGTCAGGCGTAACCCCACCAATATTTCATCTATCAACCTCTTGAGCCATAAAGCTACGAGTTACTCGAATCTGACGCGAATCAATCTCTTTACCATCAGTTCAGAGTAGTCGAAAACGCATGATCGTTTCTCGTTTTGTACCCATCGGGACGAGGTAGGGGCGTCCAAGACGATATGAGGCTGTTCATTTGTTATCTGCATCATCATTTTTACCTCCAGAGAGATCTGTATCAATATCAATATCATTATCTATCACATAGTATTGGATTTCTCCGTCTGATTCACCAAGGTAGAAAAATAATGGTTTCACAGGATCGCTCCATATGACATCATCGAGAGCTGGTGTGACGGAATTATTTTCATTGCTGAGAATTACCATTGGTCTACCTGTCTTTTTGACGAGAACCTTGTTTTGAGGATTTCTCTCAACAGGAATAGTAATACTCTGAGTATCTGAGCCTTCTGATATCTCTAGACGGATATTTTTTGGAAATGTTCCAGTTGGGGGCGTGTAGAGGAGATATTCTTTATTTTCTGACACTTTTACATCGTCAGCGTACCATGATACATTTTGTATTATACCAGTTGAGGTGTTATAGATTATGATTTTATCTCCTATTACTTGCGTTTCTGCCAGAGGGATGAGACGATTGGTGACATTAACGGTGAGAGTTTTTGTGGTAGAGAGTCCACGATGAGTCGCTTTTACTTTTGGATGGTATTCACCGGGAACTGTATATTTATATGTGAGGGTATTTTCGCTCGTTTTTATATCATAGAATCCATCACCATCAACATCCCATCTATATTCAATAACATTCGTGATATCCTGTCCGAGTGCATTTTTTGCAACAACAGAGAGTTCCACAGGATCACCATATTTTATATCTTTCGTGTTTGAGCTAAATTCAATAATTGGAGTAGAAATATTCTGATTGACGAGGAGATCTGGAGTAGAATAACGATTCTCAGAAATATCTCTCGTATCTAGACGGAGACCACTAGCATCTTCGAGTACAACTGAAAAATGATATCTTCCATTGATTTTTGGCAGAGTGAAGGTTGTTTCGGGTTTTGTTGTTATACGGAAACCCTGGGGCTGCTCATCAGTACTCGTATAGTAATACCATGTATATGAACGGATAACTCCGTCGGGATCTTTAGCTCCAAGCATCTGGAGGTCGATACGCATAGGATCTTGGTCGATATTTTCGACTTTGACACTTATGTCAGAAAAACGAGGAGGAATATTGATAATTCTTACCCATTCTTCTGTTGTATGAGATGCCCCTGTTTTCTTGTCATTGACTGTGAGCGAGATTTTCTCACAACCGAGCTCATCAAATGTATGACTAAAATTTCTCTTTGTTGAACTCGTATTGAGTCCTACTTTCCAGAAATAGGTCAAATCATCAGTTTTGCCTCCAACATTCACACTCTTATCTCCCACGAGATATACAGGAGTAGTACGGTCAACAATCATAGCTTCTTGTCCATTACATGCATTTTGCTGAGTTTCTGTGAAGAGACTTTCTGTCGACATATGTATCACGGCAAAAGGATTATCACCATCAGTGACATATATTTTTCTCTGAATAGAATTGGTATTTCCGTCTTTGTCTGTTACTTTGAGAGTAAGAGGGTAGGTTCCTGCTGCGTCAAATTTTGTCGCATACCGACCAGATTGTGTCACTACAGTTTCTCTCGCTCCTATAATCCACTGGTATATATCTGTATTTGGAGCAGTTGCTATCAGGATGACATTTTCTCCTCGTTTTGTGACCTGTGGTCGGATATTGAGCTGTATAGAGAGGAGACTCTTTATATTTATTGTCTTTTTAAATGATGATTTTTTCCCTTCATTATCTGTTACCTGGAGTTCTACTATGAAGTCACCAACCTCGGGGAAAGTGAATTTCCCACGACTATTATCAGAATTTGTTTCTGTGAGTTGAGTTGGTCTATCATTGATGAACCATTGATATTTGAGATCCTGATTGTCAGGATAGTCGGGGTCATATGTTGAAGTTCCATCAAGGATATAGATATTTGGAGTTTCAGAAGAGAGTTTGTCTGCTGTAAAACGTACAACAGGTGGTCGTGACTGTATATCTACCTCTATCGTTTGCTTGTCGCGAGCGTCACCCTTGAGAGATGTCAGACTGACGCTATACCTTCCTACTTCACGGAAAGTGAATTCCATACGGGGTCCAATATTTACAAATATTGGTTGTTCTATTCCGAATTTTCTGATTTCCCAAGAATAAGTCACTCCTTCTTCACTAACTTTCTTTGCTTGAAAAACGACATTATCACCCTTATTTGGTGATTGATTATTGACAGAGATTGCCGCAATAGGATCACCAATCTTGAGGAGTATGTTTCGAGTAAATGATTCACCATCATTGCGAGTGAGAGTGATCTTTACTGTATATTCTCCTTCTTTATAGTCCTGTGCTTCTACAATAGGGGGTCAATCTCTCACTATTGTATTTCAGTTTCCAAAATTCCACTCAGTCTTGAGGATGGTATATCCTGCTGCAAATTTTGTCTGAGATGCGTCAATAAGGATTTTTTGCGTTGATTCTCTTGTTGGGATTTTCACACTATCTGTTGCGAGCTGGTCGTTGAAGAATACAAATAGTTTGAGTTTTGCTTGTCCAACCTCGACAGTTACCTGATCCTCAAAGCTAATTACATCAACAAAATTACGACTATTCCTGCTGGCAGAATTGACCGTGAGATACACGGTGTAGGTTCCTTCATCTTCAAAAACATAGTTCACAGTTCTTCCTCGTCCTAGAATTTGAGGACCTCCTGCGGTTCTAATCCACCAAGAATAATTGGCATCTGGTATGAGCGTACCACTACTATCTATGATGTTTTTCCCTTCGAGCGTGACAGAGAGAGGAGCGTCACCATCACGAGGAGTGGCAGCGATAGTTCCCTGTATGGAAAATGTCTGTGATTGCTCTAAGAAAGCATCAATGGCATTTTCGAGGATTCCTCTGTCTATTTCTTCACGATGGAGATCGTAGTCAGATATTGCTTTCTTTACACGATCATAGAGCTGTTTATTGACATATTTATCAGCACGATCGGGGAGGTGATCGTAGGCTCCGTCGATGAGCACATTGAGTTCTGTTGTTATTTCCGGGCTGTATCAGCCAATAATTTTTGATTTGAGGGCGCGAATCTTGTGACTATAGGTCGTGAAGTCCACATTTCTCACTTGCGTCTCTGCGACCGCTTTTGGTATCCAATTATTGGAGAGTACCTGCCTGTTATTCAATACAAAGAAGAGGGTACTCACGATCCACCAAGCAAACCAGATAATAACGATACCGACGATGACTGAAACGATGATTTTCTTTGTTTTTTCGCTTGATTCTTCGCTTGAAGGGAAGAGGAGCATTTGTGCACCAGCCCACATCACATAGATGACGGCTATGAGACTCATGAATGTCAGAAAGTAGATTATAATATCCTGGACAGCTCGAGAGAGACTCTTCCCAGTTATAACCCCAGATGATTGTCCTATTGTTGCACCAGCTCTATTAACTCCGTCACGGAGACAGTTGCCAGTTGGACAGTTAAAAGTCCAAGACTGGGCTAGCGCATCGAAAAACAATAAAGTTCAGAGAGTCAGAAGTATGAGGAAAAGGGCCTTTTTCATGAGTTGTATATGGACATCTTATCAGATTCTTCACTATAATTCAACGCAGGAGCATACTATTCCGACTGGGAAGAGTATTGACAAATTACCATTTTCCGCTCGAGCCACCTCCTCAGAATCATCCACCACCAAATCCACCCCAACCGCCACCAGAACTTCCACCTCAGAATCATCCACCTCATCACCATCGGTTATTTCCCATACTTTTCAGGATTGATATTTTTTTGTAGGCAAATTTGGATAGAAAGAAATCGAGAATGAGCCCCGGTATTCCAATCAGTAGAACTCCTATTGTCCCGATTACAAAAAACCCGATAACCCCTCAAAGTACTCCACCAAGCCACCAAGACTTTGAAGCAGAGAGAATACTCAGAATCAACCATCCGAAAACGACGATAAAAATAATAATTCCCTCAAGAGCATCGTTAGAGAGGCCAGTTTTTTCGGGCAATTCGATGACTTCACCACGGAGCAAAGGGGCCATCCGTTCTATTGCCTCGGTGAGACCTGCCCCGTATGTTTCATTTCTGAAATTGGGTGTCAGATTTTCATCTATAATTCTCTTGGACATCAAATCCGTCATGACTCACTCGAGTCCACGACCTACCTCTATTCGCATCTCTCTTTCTGTCGGAGCTATGAGGATGAGGAGACCGTTGTCGAGATTTTTTTGTCCGATTCACCAGTTCCGGGCTATAACTATCCCAACCTCTTCAATAGTTCTTCCCTGTAGGTCCTTTACTATTGCAATACCTACTTGATGATTTGTCTCTGTTTCAAGTGTGAGGAGAGTGTTTTCGAGTGTTGATTTCTCTTCGGTACTCAAGATTCCAACTTCGTCGTAGACAGGAGAAGAGGGGAGAGGTGGCGCTATGAATTCAGCAAAACTTCCCTTGAAAGAAAAGAGAAAAGAGAAAAGAGAAAAGAGGAGGAAGAGTTTTTTCATCACCCGTTCCTTTTTATTTATCTAAATTGAATTCTACTGTTGGAGCATTTTCAGAACCAGTAGCCGCATCAAAGAGTGCTGCTTTGTCGAAACCGAGAAGTCGAGCAATAAAGACTGTTGGAACGCGTGCGACTTTCACATTCCAGACTTGAGCTACTTTGTTATAGTCACCACGAGCTACTGCGATTCTATTTTCTCCTCCTTCAAGTTGAGACTGGAGATCACGGAATCCTTGAGTCGCAGTGAGTGTCGGATATGCTTCGACTGTGACGAGGAGACGAGAGAGTGCACCACCGAGTTGCCCCTGAGCTGCTGTAAATTCTTTCAGACTATTTGCGTTTGTCGGATCGACTTGAACCGAAGTTGCTTTTGCACGAGCTTCGACCACATCTGTGAGTGTTCCTTTTTCAAAATTTGCTGCACCTTCGACCGTTGCGACGAGCTGAGGAACGATATCTGCCCTTCTCTGGTATTGAACTTCGACATTTGACCAAGCGGTGTCGACACTCGCACGACCAGTGACGAGTCCGTTATACTGTCCAACTATCCAGAGTCCTGCGACCGCGATAACCGCGATGATGATAACGAGTGATTTTTTCATAAGAAAAAGGGTTAAAAAAGGATATTAAATGCTTACCTCACCAGAGACGAGCTCTCGTTTATCATAGGTATTTTTCATGAATTTGAAAGCATCAGCACGAGTAATAAAATACCATTCACTGAATGACCATATATCGTAGGTATCGTAGTCAGAAATAGGATTCTTCTTTCCGTCAAGAAAATCCTGTGGATGCCCACGGCTAAAATCATCTCGGCGAATTATTTTTAAATAGAGTCATTTTTGAATAATAGTAAATTGCCAGTCAAAAGGATCAACCAGAATAACTCGCTTATCTTTTGCCCGAAGATCTGTTGTCATCAAGAAATCCAAATATTCTTCTATGTTTGCGTATTGTCCTAAGTTGGCAGCTCGAGGAACAAAAACAAAATCTCGATCTATATAATTTGTGAGGACTTCTGGCATTTTATCCAAGAGTCCACTGGCCTTGAGTATGATAGCGAGAGATTCAGCACGCGTGATATTTCTCTGAGAATTAAATGTCCTGTTTTCACGAGACACAAGACCACCATCAGCAGCCAGCTCTATTGCTCGACATATCCAGTCATTTGCCGTGACATCTGAGAAATATTTTTTGCATTTATAATCTTCTGGTAGTGGTGTACCTTTGAGTTTGAGGGAGATTCCCACGAGTTCCGCGCGAGTGATATAATCATCGAGTCGGTAGTTTTTAGGATTACTTTGCTTTGTAACGATACCTTTTTCTGCAAGAAAATTAGCAGTATCTATATCATTTTGACTGTAGGCGAGGACTTCAACCCCCATACAAAATACAAACGATAGGAGACACAGAACGAAAAGTTTTTTCATAAAAAGAAATAAGAAATGTGTCGCCATTATATAAACATTTCTATTCTTCGGAAATAAATTCATCATTTATGGAGAGGCGTACTTTTTGTACGCTTGGAAATTGCTTCGCGAGCGTGGTAATCTGAGATTTTATACCACAGATGAGATTGGCTTGATTAAATTGTATACCTCCCGATTGGGCATTTACATGAGCGAGGCGCTCTACCTTTGTCATGTTGGTGTATTCTCCAGTGT